>JBFYSM010000487.1:0-3862 GCA_041301605.1 Chloroflexota bacterium
GCACTATTACTTCTTTTGTCCTTGCAGCGTTTCGGCGCTGTATCCCCAGCCCTTGCAGGAAGGAACATCGATTAGGATGAAATCGGCCTGCTCGTCGGCCTTCAGGACAAGTGGTTCGTCGATATCAATCCGCGCTTGATCCTTTGAATCCATCCAGTTGCCATTTGCCGACAGACGGCCTTTCGTCAGATAGACGAAGATTCGCCGCCCGGTTGTGTCTTTCAAGGAAACTTCAATACCTTTCTCAAGCTCACAGCGATAGATAGTGGCATCCGTGTGAAAAGTCACCGTACCCGGCAGGTTTTGCCCAGATGCCACCGGGAAAAGACGGTTCCTCCACTCAGTCGGGACAAAAGACTTCTGGTCGTATGTCGGGCGAAGTCCTGCTTTGTCCGGAAATATCCAAATCTGGTAGAAGTGCACCGGTTTATGGGCCAGATTGAACTCGGAATGGGTCAAACCTGTTCCGGCAGACATCCGTTGGACATCCCCTGCTCGGATGACGGCCCTGTTGCCCATGCTGTCCTCATGAGTCATCTCGCCATCGAGCACAATGGTAACTATCTCCATTTCCTCATGAGGGTGAGTCGGGAATCCCGTTCCCGGTTGCACGATATCATCATTAAACACCCGAAGTGCCCCAAACTGGATATTCTTCGGATCAAAATAGCTGGAAAAGGAAAAGAGCCAAAAGGTCTTTAGCCAACCGAAGTCACTGAGATGACGTTTATTGTTGCTTATGATCTGGATCATATGTTTACCCCACCCTTCACCACATGCGGATTCCTTGTCGCTTGAGGTGCTTTGTGTACCATTGAATATGCATACTCGATGCCGCTGCCATAGGCACCAGCATGCTCACGGAACAACTGCATCAATACATCGTAGTGATCATGGTTGGCCCAATCGCGCTGAAACTCAAGCACCGTGGCCACAGTTGTCATAGGTACTGCACCCGCCTGGATGCAACGACGCATCGCTGCATCATGAGCAATCTGGGATGTGGCACCGCAGGAATCCTCCACAATGTAAACGTTATAGCCTTCATTTAACATCTGTAATGTCGGCCAAGCCACACACACTTCTGTCCAGAGTCCGGCAATGACAATGTTCTTCTTCGCCGTAGCCTTGATAGCGTCTCTAAACCCTGGACTGTCCCATGAATTCATGCTGGTGCGCTCAATAGGCTGTTGGTCTGGAAAAACGTCCATCAGTTGCGGCCAAATGTAACCGCTGAACGATTCTGTCTCAACAGCAGTCAGGATGACTGGAATGCCAAATTCTCTAGCTCCCTTAGCCAACAGTACGACGTTGTTGACGAGCAGCTGGCGATCAATGTTTGCGACGCCGAACATCATCTGCGGTTGGTGGTCAATGAACACCACCGCACAGTTGTCTTTGGTGATCAGCCCTTTATCGGTGCCCGTTAAGATGTTTGCCATGATACGTTCTCCTTTCTAAATTTTATGCCCAACGAATAAGGATAGATCGTGAGAGCGAAGCGATCCACGATCTTATCCTGTGGTTGGACGAGCCCGCCGGAATTGGGACGACTTCATTATAATAGGAAAATATCTTTTTTCAGAGGGGAGATGATTTCAGCCCGGACAGGATGAATGCTTTCTTCAGGGCGAGGGAGAGCGCTAAGCCTTGAGAAAGGCTTTTAAAATGGGGGTCTATGTCATAAGGGTGATCAATGCTCCTGTGATTAGGTTCATGCCGGTTTTTAACCGTTTGAGCCTGTCATGGGGATGAGCAGAGCGATCTCCCGATGGAGAGGAGCTTCATAGGCGCCTGGCACAAGGGGCAGAGGAAGGCAGGCCTGGGTCGTGGCGCACAGGCTCGAGTCAAAACCTGCAAGACCCATTGAACCAGGGACAACAGCTTCTTTGCCTTACCATGGAGAAAGCCATAGTCTCTGACCCGGCGAAAGCCTTTGGGCAAGACATGTTGCAGGACGAGCCACAGGAAGTCGTGGCCTTTGAGGGTACGGTGGAGTGTTTCACCGGTACGGCTCTCGACGTATTTGAAGGTGATCTGACCATCTTGATTGGAGACAATGCTGTTTTCACCGATGACGCCCCGGTAGAGGTAGCGCGACAGATACTTCAAGGCGGAAAGACCTTTTCCTGCGCAAGTGCAGTCGACCACCCATTTTCGGGGAACCGCGCGGGGGAGGCTCAGACCGGCCTTGGTCAATGCTTCGAGCACGCGGGCGCGAAACACCCTGGCCAGGGCGAATTCATTGAACAGGTACTTGCTCCTCTTCTTCTTCCATTGTTTTTTGGCCCTGTCCACGCCGCCGCCCGGCACCACGACATGAACATGCGGGTGATAATCCAGGCGTCGGTTGTGAGTGTGTAGAACAGCGGTCATACCGATATCGGCGCCAAGATTCCTGGGATTCAACCCAAAGTCTTTGAGCGTGCCGGAGGCGCAAGCAAAGAGAAGACTATAAACGAGGGTCTGGTGCTCCCAGGCCAGGCACCTGAGCTCATAGGGAAGCGTAAACGTTGCCATGAAGTAGTCAACGGGTAAAAGCTTGGCCTGTTGGCGATCGAGCCAACGGGAGGTTTCATGATTCTGGCATTGTGGGCAACTGCGGTGTCCACAGGAGCGGGGGCGCTCGATGGTATGACCGCAGTCGGTGCATTGGACGAGCACCTGGCCGGCCTCGGGTGTCCGGCAACACCGGATGGCCTCGATGGCGCGCAAGTGAGCGGGCGAAAGCCTGGAGCCGTATTGGGCCTGAAAGGCATCGTGATATTGATCCAGGATGGAGGCGAGTTGCATGATCACACCCTCCTGAGATCAACGTGAAGGGAATTGATCAGCCCGTTGATGGTAGCCCAGGAATTTTGTTCGGTCGTGTCGGTCAAATGAGCGTAGCGTGCCGTGGTGGTGGGGCTGCTGTGACCGAGCAGTGCCTGGATATGGCGAAGGCTTAAGCCCTTTTCGAGCAGGTGAGTTGCAAAGGCATGCCGCAGGGAGTGTACCGAGACTTTTTTTTAATGCCGCACTGGGCCACCACCGCTTTCATGGCAGCCTGAGTGCCCCCGCGGTCCATGTGCGTGGTGGCGCTGCGGATGCGCTCGGGTGAGCCCACGGCATTGGGGAACAGCCAGCAGGGGTTGCGATGTTTGCACCACAGAGCGCGCAGTGCCTGATAGGTGAGATCCGGCAAGGGGACGAAACGATCCTTGTGGCCCTTGCCGCGACGGATATGAACCCATTTGCGCTGACCGTCAATATCGCCCACCTGCAGCGCCAGGGTCTCCGAGAGCCGCAGGCCCATGGAATAGGTGGTCAGTAGAAAGACCCGGTAGCGCAGGTTGCGTGTAGCACCGATCATTTGCTCCACTTCGGTGGTGGTGAGGATGTCGGGGAGAGTGCGTACCTTGGGGGCTTTGACAATATTGACCCACTCCCAGTCGCGCTCGAGCACATGTTTCCAGAAAAACTGCAGGCCATTGCGGTCAATTTTGACAGTACTCCAGGAATGGGACTCCACCAGGTCGGCGAAGTACTTTTCCCGTTGCTCCAGGGTCAGTTGATCGGGGCAGCAGTCAAAATAAGCTGTGATCCGGCGCACGGCTCGAGAGTAGGCATCAATGGTCTTCTGACTCTTGCCCTGTAGTTTGAGCAAACGCACATGACGCTGATAAAGCTCATCAAATCGATTCGTTTCAGCCTGGTCCATGGTATACCTCCCTTTGTTGTGATGGCGCCCGAAATTGGGCAACGCCGGGAGTTATACACCGAGCTGGGATTTTTCCGCCGCGTAGCGGCTTCGTCCAACAACCCGCTTAACACGGACGCTCGCTATGCTCGCGCCGGTTAGCGGGGGCGTTGGGCGAATATG
>JBFYSM010000500.1:0-3041 GCA_041301605.1 Chloroflexota bacterium
GGAGCACATCCAGGGTCTGGTAAACCGCCCAGGCGGAAGTGTATGGGCCGAAATAACGGGAGCCATCCTCGGTCATCTGGCGCGTGACGGTCACTTTCGGGTAGGGTTCGGCCCAATGGATCTTGATGTACGGGTAGCGCTTGTCGTCCTTCATGCGGACGTTGAAGCGCGGCCGGTGTTTCTTGATCAGGTTCATCTCGAGGATCAGGGCCTCGAGTTCCGACCCGATCACGATCCATTCGATATCGGCGACCTCGCGCACCAGGCGGCGGGTCTTGTTATCGTGGCTGGCATCCGCGTGGAAATATGATCGGACACGATTCTTCAAGCTGATCGCCTTGCCGACATAAATGATCGTCCCCGCGGCGTTCTTCATGAGATAGCAGCCGGGCTTGGCAGGCAGGGTATCCAGGATGCCTTGCAGGTGCTCCGAAATTTCCATTTCCGCAATTCTAACATGCCCGCCCAGGCAAGCGCGCCCAAGCATGAGATATGGTGTTGTCATGGAAAAGCCTGAAGGTTTTTATGATATAACAGGCTTAAACCATTCTTCACTGGAGGAGATATGTCTGAACAATTTGCAACCCCCGCTCCTGCTGACAACAAGAAGGGCTTTGCCATCGCCGCATTGGTACTTGGAATCCTGAACCTGTGCTCATGGTTCATTCCCATCTGCGGCGGCCCGCTGGCCGTTGTCGGCATCATCCTGGGTATCCTGGGGATCAAATCATCCCAGAAAACCCTGGCGATCATCGGTATCGTTCTTTCTTCCCTTGGGCTGCTGGCCACCCTCGTCAACATGATCTTTGGTGCCATCCTCGGCTTGCAGAATCCGGATCTGTTCAATTTCAATTTCTAGGTTTTACCCACCCTCAGCCAAACTTCCTGCACGCCCAGAGCAGGAAGTTTTTCGTTATAATGCCATCCATTGGAGCCTGAAGTCATGAATGAACCCATTGAAATCAACATCGGGAAGCTGTTACGAAAACGCGGTTTGAGCCTGGCCGTGGCTGAATCCTGCACCGGCGGCCTGATCGCTGACCGCATCACGAACATCCCCGGCTCATCCGAATATTTCACCGGCGGCGTGGTGGCTTATGCCTACGAGGCCAAGGTTGCCCTGATCCATGTTTCGTGGGATACGCTGCGAAAGTACGGCGCCGTCAGCCGTGAGACGGTGATCGAGATGGCGCGCGGTGTACGCACCGCCCTGGGTGCGGACATCGGCCTGAGCGTGAGCGGCATCGCCGGACCCGGCGGCGGCCTGCCCGATAAACCTGTCGGCGCCACTTGGATCGGGTTGTCCGCAAACGACGGCGACTGGGCGCGTACCTTCACCTGGGATGGCGACCGGCGGCAGAACAAGGAATATTCCGCGCAAGCCGCCCTGCAGTTCGTTCTGGATTACCTGGAAGGGAAGATGGAGGATGAAACACGGTGAGTTGCAGACAGCAAATGGATAACCATATCATTGTATTGATATCTGCAAATGCAGAGTGGCGGGCAATCAAGGAAATCCTGGCTCCATCCGAAATCACCTCCACGCCGCTCGGCGAAACCTTCGACTTGACACTTGACACCTGGCACGTGACACTTTTCCATGGCGGTTGGGGAAAAATCTCGGCCGCGGCAACAACCCAATACGTAATCGATCACTTCGAGCCGGACCTGCTGGTCAACCTGGGCACCTGCGGCGGGTTCGAAGGCCGGGTGGAGCGGGGGACGATCATCCTGGTGGAACGAACGGTTGTTTACGATATTATCGAGCAGATGTCTAATCCGGATGAAGCCATTGCCCACTATGCAACCGAGTTGGATTTGTCTTGGTTGAAAAACGACGGACGACGGATGACGAACGACGGTCGGTTGCCGGTCGTCCGTGGTCTGTTGATTTCTGCTGACCGCGACATCGTGCCGGGCGACATCCCGATGCTGGTGGAAAAGTATGGCGCTGTGGCAGCCGATTGGGAGTCCGGGGCGATCGCCTGGGTGGCAAAGCGGAATGGCGTTCGCTGCCTGATCCTGCGTGGCGTCACCGACCTGGTCAGCGCGGAGGGCGGCGAGGCCTATGGGAATATCGAGTTATTCCACGAACGGACGCGGGAGATCATGAAAAGGCTCTTGGATATCCTGCCAAACTGGCTGGAGAAGATTACGTAAGGGCGGCTGCTTGAGCCGCCCTTCTTTTTTCTATTTACTCTTGAGGGTGGAAATCCGCCGCAGGATCATGAGCATGGCAAACATGTTCACCATGACAATCACAAAGAACAGGAAGAAGCAGATCTCATAGACGGTGCTGAAAAAGCCTGTGCCTTGCATCCTATTCCAGTTACTGTAGTTCGACAGGAATATGATAAAGATCGGGTAGAAGATTACCATGTAACCAAGCAAGCGCTGGTATTTCTGGATCTTCGATGCATTATCCGTGAAAATTTCCGGGACCTTGCCATCCACAATCTCCTTGCGCCAGTACTGCCAGCCGCTCATTTCCCCAACATGTTCCCAGCCGGCATCCCGAAAGATCTGATAATAATCATCCTTCTTCTTCGATTCGGTCACAAAGTCCAGGCGGTAAGCATATTGGCGCGGCTCACCCTGCTCAAAGGTGTATTGACCAAAAGCGCCCGCATGTTGCAAGTGCAATCCCTGCCGGGACATTTCACCGAGCCAGGCTTCTTCCTTGTCATCGTTCCAAGCCCAGAACCATCTGGATTTTTTAACAAGTGTGTCACTCATTTCTTCCTCACTCTCTATAATCTGGGCAGGACAACCTGCCCATTTTTGTGCATGATTTCCAATCGCCGGATCTGCTCCGCCAGCACTTGCTTCCCTTTATCCGTCAGGGAGTAGGATTTACGCCGGTCTTCTTCCTTGACCATGGTAATCAGCCCCTCCTTTTCAAGAGTGGTGAACGCCCCATACATCGTGCCGGGGCCGATGCTGACGGTCCCCTCGCTCATCCCCTCGACTTTCTGCATGATGCCATAACCATGCAGCGGCTCAACCAGCGCCACCAAAATGTAGTAGGTGGCTTCGGTCAG
>JBFYSM010000528.1:0-4959 GCA_041301605.1 Chloroflexota bacterium
CCACCGGTTCGGACAGGAAGGGGATTTGGAACAGGAAGGTTTCGAGCGCCGACACGATCCGGTCGAGCGCCGGCCAGATGGCGGATGTCAGGGCGCGGTAGAAGAGTGTCAACGGATCGAAGGCCAGCAGGGCCAGGTTGCCGAGCAGGGCAGCAGTGAGTGTGGCGGTCAGCAGCAGGTACTTGGCCCCGCGCCAGGAGTCAGCCGGCGGGTGACGATCCCCGCGCAATTTCTTGAGTGGGAATAGATCGAGCGTTGTCCCCAACGGACAGACCCAGCCGCACCAGGCGCGCCCGAAGATAACCGTCAGGACAAGTGTGATGAGCGCCAGGGCCGAACCCGCCAGGAAGCTCCGGCTCGAAAGCAGGTGGGCCAGCATGGCCAGCGGGTCGAGCCGCATGGGGATATTGACGATATTCCCAGCCAGGATGCCATCCCGCCGCGCCAGCAGGAAGAGCAGCAGGAAGATCGCCAGCAGGGTGTACTGGACGATCTTCCGGGCAACCACCCAGGCGTGGTAAGGGTTTGCGGTTCGTTTACGGGGGAGTTTTGGGGGCATTATTCGCTGGCGCGCATGGCTACTCGACCACCAACGGATTCAGCCGAGCAGAATCTCTTCGATCCGAATGTTTTCCAGATCCATCCGGCCCAGGCCCATCTCAGCCGCGGCGGGGATGTAGGCGATATCCTGCGGGGTCAGCCCGAACAAGCCCGTGGCATAGGCATCTGCGGCAACGATATCCGGGCTGGCGATGATGGTGTCCAGCTGGCGGACGTGATCCAGGTTGCCGCCGGTCGGGCCGTTGGCGGTCAGGATGCGCACGGCGTCGATCACGGTCAGGGTGGGACGGAACAGGCTGGCCAGGTCGGCGATGCACTGCCCGATGCCGCGGCTGTGGAGCGCGCCCCGGTCACGGATCAGGCCCATCAGGTTCTTCATGCCCAGGGAGAGACGGGTGGTGCCGTGATCCTTGGCGATGGGGACATTGATCAGCACATCCGCTTCCAGCGCATCCTGGTAGGCATCCGTTTTGGTCAGGTTGATGCCGGATGTGATTTTGGTCGATGAAAACTTGAACGCAGACATGATTTCCATCTTCCCCCCAGCGGCCTCAACCTGTTCCTTGATCCCGCTGTTGGCATAGGCTTTCTCCGGCGTGCCGCCGAACGGGAAATCGAATACCTTGACGCTGGCCGCCCCGGCCTCCAGGCAGAGTTTCACCAGCGCCCCAACCACCCAGGGGTTGGTGGTGGCAGCGTATTCATAGGTGCGGTAATCCACGCAGATATTCGGCTTGACGACGACCGTTGACCCGGCTGGCACGAAGCGCTGCATCCCACCCAGCGAGTCGAGCGCCTTGCGGACCATTTCTTCCGGTTGGCCGCCGCGCACCACCACCAGTTCAGGGGTTATGCCGGGTGTCGCGTCCTCCTGGACATCCTGGCTGGTTGCCGTTTCGCCGGGCTTTGCAGGGGGGGAGGGATTTGTCGAAGATGGAATAACATCCGATGCCACTAGCGTGGGCTTGATCCCGCAGGCAACCAGGAATTGTTCCAGGGCAATCCCACCCATGCCGGTTGCCAGGAGTTTGAGAAAATCGCGCCGGGAGAGTTTTTTCATAAGGCCCAGGCCAGCATCAAACCGAAGATGGCAACCAGGAAACCAAGATGCAGGAGCAGGTTGGATTCAGATAACCAGCCCAGCGGCAGGAACTGGATGATGAAATTCAAAATGATGAGCAGCATGCCCAACAGGGGCAGCAGGCCCTTGCGTTGTGCCAGGGATTCGGACAGTTTATCGATCAGGCCGGAGAGTCCTTTCATGGTTCTTCCTCCTCTATCATCTCATCTTCAATCTCTTGTTCATTTTCGTTATCTTGTGAAGTATGGCTTTGGTTCGTTGCAATCCAGGGACGGTAACGCGCCAGCAGGCGGCCGGGGATGCGTCCCTGGATCGAAACGCCGCCGCGGCCATGTTCCACCCGCTCCACCTGTCCGGTCTCATGGAATAACGAGATCAGTTGTCCTTGCTGGTAAGGCAATTTCACCTGGATGGGAACCAAGTTTTCGAACAGCGCCGCTCTGACAATTTCCAGCAAGTCAGGGATTCCATCCCCTGTCCGGGCAGATATGGCTACCGATTGCGGGTAAGCCTGCACGGCCTGCATGGCCGCTTGGGGATCGGCCAGGCGGTCGATCTTGTTCAAGGCGGTGATGACCGGGATGTGACCGGCTTCGATCTCCTCCAGCGTCTGGTGCACGGCTTCGGCCTGGTTTTGTGCGTTGGGATGCGAAACATCGACCACGTGTAGCAGGAGATCTGCTTCGGCAATTTCCTCCAGGGTGGCGCGGAAGGCGGCTACCAGGGTGGTGGGCAATTTCTGGATGAAACCAACCGTATCGGTGAACAGGGCGTGATGACCGCCCGGCAGTTCCACCCGGCGGGTGGTGGGATCGAGCGTGGCAAAAAGTTGATCCGCAACATAAACATCGGAACGGGCCAGGCGGTTGAGCAGGGTGGATTTCCCTGCGTTCGTATAGCCAACAAGGGCAATAACCGGGATGCGGGAGAGTTTGCGGCGGGCACGGTGCTGCGAGCGTCCGGTGCGCACCTTCTCCAGTTCGCGCTTGAGATGCGATATCCGGCTGCGGATGTTGCGCCGGTCCACTTCCAACTGGGTTTCGCCGGGGCCGCGCAGGCCAACACCACCGGTCGAGCCGGAGCGCCCGCCGCCTCCGCCAGCCTGGCGGGCCAGGTGAGTCCATTGCCGGGTCAGGCGGGGAAGGTAATATTCATATTGGGCAAGTTCCACCTGGAGCATGCCTTCGCTGGTATTGGCGTGCTGGGCGAAGATATCCAGGATCAGGGCGGTGCGATCCAGCACACGGGTGTGCTGCCCCAGGATGCGTTCCAGTTCGCGCTGGTGGCGAGGGTTGAGTTCGTCATCGAAGATGACAACCTGGGCAAGGGTCTCCTCGGCCAGGGCCTTGAGTTCTTCCACCTTGCCAGAGCCGATATAGGTTTCCGGGTTGGGGCGGTCCAGTTTCTGGGTTAATTCGCCGACCACTTCCAATCCGGCGGTATCCGCCAGGAGCGCCAGTTCGGTCAGGGAATCGTCCAGGCTGAGCAGGGCTTGCTGCCCGAATAGTTGTACGCCAACCAGGAATGCACGTTCACGGGGCGGGATGGTTGGAACAGGGATCTTTTTTGACATGTAGGAGGGTTATTCTTTCTTTTGGCCTTCAAGCTTGAGGAGTTTGGCCAGTTTGGGATCCGGCGGCTCCTTGCGGATGGGGAGCAGAACGTGGAATGTGGAGCCGGGGCAACGCACTTCATCGTACCCTTCTGATTCCACCCATACCGTTCCCCCGTGGGCTTCGATGATGCCTTTGGTGATCGGCAATCCCAATCCGGGGCCGCCGCCCTTGAACTTGGTTTTCCCGCTCGAGTGCAGGGAGGTTTTCCCCAATTGCCCGAACTTGGCAAAGATGGTTTCCTGGTCTTCCTGGGAGACCCCGATGCCATTATCCAGGATGGTCACTTCGACGAAGCCGGGCAGGATGCGTCCATCCACTTCGACCTTGCCGCCATCCGGTGTGTATTTGATCGCATTGGTCAACAGGTTCCTGAATGCCTGGTACAGACGTTCCGGGTCTGCAAATATCAACTCGTTCGCACCCGGGAAGTTCCGGATGGCCAATGTTTGCTGGCGGGTGATGATGTGGCCAATCAATTCATTCTTGAGCAGGGAAAAGAGCTGGTTCAACCAGACTGGCTGGAAGGTCAGGGAGAGCATCTGGTTGTCGATCAGCGAAACATCGATCATGTCATCGATGATGACGCGCAGTCGCAGGATGCCATTGTCTATGCCGGTGATCAGTACGTCAGCATGCTGCGAGTTTTGCGCCTGCCTTACAAGGTCGCGCAGCATGGCGGCATACCCTTCGATCAACGTGAGGGGTGTTTTGAGTTCGTGGGCAGCTACGGCAATGAAACTGGATTTGCTGTGGTCCAACCTTTCGAGCTTCTGTTGTGCTTCGGAGAGTTCATTCGAAATATAGGTCACCCGCGTTTCCATTTCGTGTTTGGCAGCTTTTTCCAGGGCATGGGTGAAGATCGGTATGCAGGTGGAGGTCAGGTCGAGGGCTTCCTTCTCGGTTAGATCTTCACGCGCGATTTCGAGCGTTAGTGCAATCATCTGGTTCAATATCGCGGTGATGTTCTTTTGTCCTTCCTGGAGATCGCTTTCGGTGGAGGCAACTGCCCAATCGTATATGACCGGATCCAGCCAGGCAGGGTCGCCGGTTTCGACCGCCTGGATGAGGCAATCATAGAACCGGGACATCTGGGCCTGGAAATTCTCGCGCACACCTGCGCCGCGCGCCATGCTATTGGTGACGCGGTTCAGCCAGGTGGTGCGGATGCGGTGGAGCAATACGGGAACTGTCATTGCGGTTAAGTGTACGACAGGTTGGCGGTTTTTGCAATTTACGGTTGGCTAACAAGCCAGTGCCATAATGTTTCGCCCACAACCTGGAGGCTTTCCGGTGAGACCTTATCAGGGGTATCCGAAGTTGTATGCCAATAGGGATAATCGATGTCAATGATATCGATGGATGGTATGCCTAATTCAAGGAAGGGAATGTGGTCATCCAATATGCCATGTTTTTGCTCATTGATGAATTCATCCTGATAACCCAGATCGGCGGCCTGCTCCCAGATGGACAGTGTCAGGGTTGTATCCGAGTTTCTCTCCATGTAAATATTCAAATCCGCATCACCGATCATATCCACGACGATGACCGCCTGGGGTTTTACTGTAAGGGCGTTTGCGAAGGCACGTGCACCCAGGATCCAATCCCAGCCGGGGATCCTGCCGTTGTCTTCCGCGTCTGTGAAGAGCAAGCCCAGCGGGACGGTGCCGGACGGGAGCGTGCGCGCCAGTTCGAGCAGCACGG
>JBFYSM010000496.1:0-2937 GCA_041301605.1 Chloroflexota bacterium
CGCAGGTATTCCGCCATGCCCGAAGTGAACATGTGGTGGCCCCAAACCAGGAAACCGACCAGGGCGATCCCCAAGGATGACATCGCCACCCACTTGTATCCAAATAGCGGTTTGCGAACGAAGACGGGCAGCAATTCGCTGATCAGTCCCAGGCCGGGCAGAACGAACACGTACACGGCCGGATGGGAGTAGAACCAGAAGAGGTGCTGGAACAGAACCGGGTTGCCGCCCTGTGCAGGGTCGAAGAAGCCCACGCCGAACAGGCGTTGGAACATAACCATCTGGAACGACAGGCCGATCAACTGGGTGGCTGTCAGGCTGATGATCGAGGTCGCAATGGCAGCCCAGACAAAGATGGGCATGCGGAAGGGATTCATGCCGGGGGCGCGCATCCGGATGACGGTCACGATGATGTTGAGGGCGCCGAATATGGAGGAAAAACCCGCCAGCGAAACTCCCAGGAAGAACATCTGCATCCCCAGCGGGGCCCGGGCAGAAAGGGGCGGGTAACCCGTCCAGCCGGTCTCGAAGCCGCCCAGGAACAGGCTCGAGAGCAGGATCACGCCGGCGGGTACAGCAATCCAGAAAGAGAAAGCATTCAGGCGTGGGAAAGCCATGTCACGCGCTCCGATCAGCAAGGGAACCGCATAGTTCATCAGGGCGGCAATCCCCAGAAGGATCGATACGATCATGACAATCCCATGCAGGCTCATCAGGGTGTTGTAGAGCTGCAAGCCGCTCTGGTCGAAAACTTTGAAGGTGGTAGTCAGGAACTGTAAACCGGATTTTGCCAGTTCAGTGCGGAAGATCAATGCAAAAAGGCCGCCAAAGACCATCAAAACCAGGGCGGTAATCAGGTATTGGATGCCGATCACTTTATGATCCAGGGATGGGCCGAAATAACGCCGCCAGCCCAGGTGAGAGTCATCGTGGTGTTCTTCTGTCTCTTCTCCCCTGGCCCATTTGAACCAATCTCGCAAGACGCCCACACCGACCATGAAACACACCGCCCCCAACAAAGCCCCAAAGACCCAGGCCGGTTCCGAGAATCCAAATGCACCCTTGGTTTCGAGTCCCATCAAAGCCCGGATGCCGGTGATAAAGCCAATCCCAAGTGCAGTGCCGATGAGTTCAAAAACAAGACCGCGAACCAATCCCAGCGAAAAGAATTTCTTCATCGCGCCTCCTCTACTTCAGGCTCTTGATGTATGCAATGATATCGCCGAGTTGCGTCACATCCAGGATGTCCCCATAGGTTGCGGGCATGACGCCGGCTGAATATCCTTCCACAACCTGGGAATTCGGATCGACGATCGACCTGAGCAGGAAATCCTCGTCAGCGATCACGCTTGACCCATCCACCAGGGGAACCTCGGATTCGTACAACCCTGCCCATGTCGGTCCGATCTTTTGTGAGCCATCCACGGAGTGGCAGGCAATACAACCATTCTGTTCCGACAGACGTTTGCCACGCACAACCGGATCCTCAATAACCGTTGAAGCCTGATCGGTAATCCAGGCATCGAAATCTTCCGCAGATAACACAACGACGCGTGCGTTCATATAGGCATGGGAGGCACCGCACAATTCCGAACAAAGGACTTTGTACTCGCCCAGGGCGATCGGCGTAATTCGCAGTTCGGTTACCTGGCCGGGAACAAGGTCCTGCTTGACGCGAAATTCGGGCACCCAAAAGGAGTGGATCACATCCAGGCTCTCCATCCGCAGGACAGCTTGCTGATCCACCGGTAAATATAGTTCGGTTGAGACGACCCCACTATCCGGATATTCAAAGCGCCAGTACCACTGCCCGGCAATCACCTTGATTTCCATGGCAGTGGGATCCACCCTGCGCGTCTCCCCGAGGGATTGCGCCCCAATGTATGCAAAATAGATCACAACCAACAATGGGATCATCGTCCACAAGATCTCAAGCCCGGTGTTTCCCTCGATATGAGCACCATCTCCTGTTTCTCCCTTTTTCCTTCGGAAGACGATCAGGCCGTAAACCAACGTCACCACGATCAACGAAAACAGGAACGATATCATCCAGATGTGATATCCAAACAACCTGTCTATCCCGATTGACTGGGCACTGGCCTGCTCAGGCAATAAGCCAATGGAATTCAATCCGGTATTCACCAGGAAGGTGGAGACTACTACCAGAATCGCAATGATCACAAAGTGCTTCATGCATTGCTCCTTGGAATAAATCGCCCCGGCTGTCTTATAGTAATTTCAATGCCGCCAAGACTTCTGCGCTATGCTGTGCTGGTTTCACATTCTCGAATACCCTGGCAATCCTGCCTTGTGCATCGATCAGGAAAGTGGTGCGAAGAATCCCTTCATAATCCCGTCCCATGAATTTTTTTGGCCCCCATACACCATATTGTTCGGAGATGGTGTGGGCATCATCCGACAAAAGCGGAAAAGGCAGGCTATATTTCTCCCTGAATTTTGCATGGGACCTGGGGGAGTCGGTACTGACGCCCAGGATGATCACATCTTCGTCGATATATGCACCGTAGTCATCGCGGAAATTGCATGCTTCGGTCGTACAACCCGGCGTATCATCCTTTGGATAGAAATACAGAACCACCGGCCTGCCGCGAAATTCTGAAAGGCGGCGGATATGGTTATTCTCATCAGGGAGTGAAAAATCAGGGGCTGTGATACCTGCGGAAAGAGGCATGATTGTCTCCATAAAACGAGTAATAGGGGATTATTCAGACATATTGCAACTGAATTATAAGATATATTTCCGCTGTTGAGTATCCAGAATCAACGATTCAGGATATACGCAGTTCGAGGGGTTTGGGGGTGTCCGAATCCATCCCACCCGCTTAAGTCCAACGATTTGTATCATCTCAATAACTGGGGGGGGTGTGGGCGGTGAAGCCGCCCCCCCCATATCTTTCCATCCATCATGGCAACTCC
>JBFYSM010000556.1:0-3665 GCA_041301605.1 Chloroflexota bacterium
GGAAGGAATCATCCACCTGCGGTTTCTCAGAGATGGCTTTGATGAGTTCCACCTGCTGGGGGCGCACGGCATCGAAAATCTTCTTGACATCCGCCGTCTTCATCTCCGGCTCGAACTGGTCGAGCAACACATCATAGGGATGGTCGGTTTTTGGAAAGAAACTGATATACCGGTTCACCAGTTCGACGATCTTTTCCAGGTGCGGTTGGAAAAGGGAGAAATCCGATCTGGCGCGTGCTTCGGCCCAGGCCTGGTTGGACATGGCAATCACCTGCGCCTGCTCCACCACGAATTCCTGCGGGAGGCGGGTGGCCTGTTCGTAGTCGCGGACGGCGAATTTCACCAGGCGGGCATCATCCGAATCCGGGTCGAGGCTGGCGGCGTAGGTTTTCAGTTCATCCAACAGCCTGCCAAGTTCCGGCGAGGTGGCAATCTGGTGTGCCAGCTTGCCAAGCGTCCCTGCCTGCTGGCCGCGCTGCTCGGCGCCGCCGGGCGGCATGTAAGTCTGCTGGTCCCAACCGAGGACAGCCTGCGCACCGCCGATATCGGCAAGTTCGGCCAATGTATTTCTAAGTTGCTTAATTTTTTCTTCCATTCGCTTCTCCTGCGTGATTTTGTTTCGAGCCAGGCAAATTATACTCCTGGCAGAATAACTGTTTTTTCCAGGCAAAGCATGTATCATCTCAATAACTTGGAGGGCGGTGTGTGTGGGCGGCTTCGCCGCCCCCACACACACCATCTTCCCCTATTTTGAGAAGTTACCAAAGCATAACAGCATTTCCATAAACTGTCATGCCTCCTGAGGTGTATTTAGAGCTGCAAATACCAGTTCAGTTGGACTTCATGAGCAACGCAAGCCTGGCCAGCATAGGCAAAGCGACGGATATCGCCCAGCACACAACCCACATGTTGGTAAAACCGACAGGCTGGAACATTCACATTTTGGGTCTCGATCTTCATCTGTCTACAGCCGCGCTGGCGCGACCATTGGGCTGCGTACCCGATCAGCAGTCTGCCAACGCCCTGGCCACGCCAATCCGGGGCGACGCGGATATCCCACAAAACCGATAGATCCCTGCGGCCTTCCAGCATGTTCACACCATTGGTATTCCAGGCCACCGCCGCTGCGCCGACAGGTTGTTCACCATCCATCGCCAGGAAGACCCCCCAGTTGCTCACATCGAATTGCTCCGGCCATCGGGTGGGAGGGCCATCTTTATAGGCATCATAATCCTTCACGTAAGGGCTCTCAACAGGTTCTTCCGTCAGGCGGATACCGCCCAAGCCCCCATCGACCAATTCCACCCGGAAAATGGATCCCACTACATAAGCAATGGGAATGCGGGCATACACTTCCAAGTCCCTGGCATCGAGCTCTTCAACCCGGATATTCATGCTATTCTCTTGGCATCCAATTCTTCCAGGATGGCCAGGCAGGCATCGTCGCTGGCATTGGGTTGGTAAGATGTATTGAACCAGGTATTCAAGATCTCCTGGGCAATCACTTCCGAGGTGCGCCGCATGGACAGGCACAATACATTGGAATTGTTCCACAGCTTCGCACCACGGGCAGTCTCGGCATCCTCGCACAGGGCCGCCCTTACACCTTTGACTTTGTTTGCAGCCATGCACACACCCGTCCCGGTCCAACACAACAGGACCCCGCCATCAGCGCGACCAGAAGCAACATCATCCGCCACCAGGCGGGCCACCTCCGGCCAGGGGACAGTATTGCCAGGTTCGGGTCCATACCAGGTTACTTCGTGGCCCTCAGCCTCGAGAATGTTCAGAACGATCCCGGCAAGATGCAAGCGTTCATCCGCGCCGATCGAGATTTTCACTGCGAACCTCCACAACCACATATGAAAACCGGGTCTATCGGATAGACCCGGTCTCTACAGCATTATTCGTATCGCAAGGCTTCCACTGGTTCCAGGCTGGCTGCCCGGTTGGCCGGGTAAATGCCGAAGAACAAACCAACCGCTGCCGAGAACAGGGTTGCCAGCAAAACCGCATCAACACCAATCGTCGGACTGAACGGCGTACCGGAACGGACTGCAATCTGCCCGACGATGAAGGCGATCAACCAGCCGAAGCCGATCCCGATGATCCCGCCGATCAGGCTGAGCAGTGACGATTCAGTAAGGAACTGGATCAGGATATCCTTCCTGCGGGCTCCAAGCGCCTTGCGCAAACCGATCTCGCGCGTCCGCTCGGTGACCGAAACCAGCATGATGTTCATGATGCCGATCCCGCCCACCAGGAGTGATATGCCGGCAATCCCTCCCAGAAAGATCGTCAACACACCCGTGATGGTGGAGGCAACATCCAGGAAATCCTCCTGGGAGAAGACGGTGAAATCGTCGGCCCCAATTGCCGTCCGGTGGCGGGTGCGCAGGATCTGTGCGATCTCCTCGGCCGCCTGGGGTACTGCATCGGCGCTGATGGCCTGGACGAAGATCACATCCACCCGGTCGCTGCTGCTGCGGCGGATCAGGCGCGCCTGTGCGGTGCTGAATGGAACGATCACCACGTTATCCTGCGAACCGAAAGAACCACCACCCTTGGATTCCAACACCCCGATGATGCGGAACGGCTGCCCTTCGATGCGGATGGTTTCCCCAACCAGGCCATCGCGACGGCCAAATAGCTTATCGGCCACATCCGGGCCGATCAGGGCTACGGAAGCGCGACCCAAGACATGCACTTCACTGATCGGCTCGCCTTCCGTCAACCCATAATTCCGAACAGAGAAGAATGTGGGCGTCACACCATTGATCGTGGCATTGACGGTCTCTCCACCATAAGAGATCTCCCCGTTGCCCTGCAAAGCCGGCGCCACTGCCTCGATCGAAGGCGCCTGGAATGGGTCCGCAATGGCATCCGCGTCCCCCAATGTCAAAGGTTTGGGGTTGCGTACAGATTCGTCCAACCCACCCCGGAATATAAATAACAGATTCGTACCAATGCCACTGATCGAACCCGTGATGGTTGCCTCGGCGCCGCGTCCAACTGCCAGCATGGCGATCACAGCCGCTACACCGATCACGATCCCCAGGATGGTCAACCCTGAACGGAGTTTATTGGCATTCAGGCTCTCCAGAGCCTCGATGATTGATTGAGCCAGGTTCATTTGTCACTCTCCACTAGACCATCCTGCAGGCGGATTGTTCGCCGGGTCTGCCTGGCTATGTTGGGATCATGGGTCACGATGATCAACGTGGTACCGCGCTCCCGGTTAAGGTTCAGGAGCAGATCCATGATCTCCTGGCCCACCTTCGAATCCAGGTTGCCAGTCGGTTCATCGGCCATGATGATGGCAGGTTCGTTCACCAACGCCCGTGCGATTGCCACGCGCTGTTGCTGGCCACCAGATAATTCGGTTGGTCGGTGAGTAACGCGGTCACTCAAGCCGACTGCATCCAATGCCTGGCGGGCCTTTTCCTTGCGTTTTTCAACAAGACCAGCATACCGCAAGGGGAGTTCCACATTGGCCAAGGCCGTTGTGCGGGAGAGCAGGTTGAAACTCTGGAAAACAAAACCAACTTTTCGATTCCGGATCCCTGCCAGTTGGTCATCGTTCAAAGTGGAAACCACTTCCTCATCCAGGATATATTCACCGCCAGTTGGGCGATCGAGGCAGCCCAGGATGTTCATCAACGTGG
>JBFYSM010000563.1:0-6534 GCA_041301605.1 Chloroflexota bacterium
AAGGATGTGACCGGGGAGTGTTTGCCATAGAATGAAAATGCATAAACATAAGGAAAAGGAAAAACGATGGCCAAAAAATACGGGCCATGTAATGAAAAAAAGGTATTAGCGTCTCCCCCAAGTGGCGGAGACAAACACTCCCCAGCCGATGGATGTGGCTGGGGAGTGTTTGTTGTAAGATGAGTTTATACACTGCACAGGCATATTGGTCTGTCAGTTCCGCATCTCGGGAGCGGTGGGAATCACGAAACAGCCAATCACAATCACCGCCCCGGGCAATTAGTGCAAAAGGAGAAATCTCATGTTGTGGACAATCATCGTAATTCTAATAATCCTGTGGCTGCTCGGCTTTTTCGGTCGGAATATAAGTCCAAGCTTCCCGAAAACTGGCAGTTGGATTCACATTCTGATCGTTATCGCCGTCATACTCATCATATTGAACCTCCTTGGGGTGCTTTAATTTTGCTCGCCTGAAGAGCAGGATCCCTGGTGTGAACGTCGCGCGCCTTGTGTAATCCCGGATGGGCAGCCAGATAAGCTGCCTCTCCATTCACATAACAAAAAAGGCGATGATTCCAAACCAAGAGAGGAGCACATCATGAAGAAATGCGAGGAAGTGATGACGAAAAGCCCCGTTTGCTGCCTGCCAGAGGATATGGTGGTAAAAGCGGCACAACTGATGAAACGCGAGAACGTCGGTTCGATACCTGTTATCGAGAACGAGCAGAACAAAAAATTGGTTGGTATCGTGACCGATCGCGATTTAACTTTGAAGATCGTGGCCGAAGGGCGGGACGTCAAATCCATAAAAGTGGAGGCGGTGATGACGCGCAAGGTAGTGACCTGCCGCGCGGAAGATAATTTGCAGAAAGCGCTGGATGCGATGTCCGAACATCAATTGCGCCGCATTCCTGTCGTGGATAACGACAACAAGATCCTGGGGATTATTTCCCAGGCAGATGTGGCGACGCGCATTGATCAACCGGAAAAAACTGCCGAAATGGTTAAGCAAATTTCGCAAGCCAATGAGAAGTAAAAAAGCAAATTACACTCAAAAGAACAATTAAATAAAGAAAGGAGATATGAAATGACTAACAAAAGAATGAGCAAGTCCCAGTTCGTGACTACCCTGGCCGAGAAAAGCGGTCTCACCAAGAAGCAAGCCACATCAATGCTCGATACGCTCAACGCGATCGTTGCCCAGGAACTCGGAAAGCGGGGACCGGGCGAAGTTCTCATCCCAGGCCTGCTGAAACTGATTGTTGTTGACAAGCCTGCCACACCCCAACACAAAGGCGTCAACCCATTTACCAAGGAGCCGATGATCTACAAGGCAAAAGCGGCACGCAAGGTGATAAAGGTGAGGCCTCTCAAAGCACTGAAAGATGCCGTATAAGTTTCTGCCAGCTAATCTGGCACTCTTGCAAGTGCGGCTGGCGACTTTTCATCTTGCTGGATTGGAAAACTAACATAAAAACTATGCGCCGCGCTCTGTTTATTACAGCTCTGGCATTGCTATTGGTCTTGCTGATCCTGGCCGCCTGCGGGATTCAGCCAGAGACTCCCCCCGCGCCCTACGTTGTGATGGTTTTAGATACGCCTGTAGGAACAAGTGCCCAGGAAGCTTGGGCAGCCTTGCAAACCCAGGAGAAGAGCAGCGCGGATGCCCAGGCGGTAGCTACTGCTGAAATTATGCGTGTCAACGCACAGGCAACCTTGAATTCAGCCAACGCAACGTTGGACGCGGCGTTGATCCAGGATCAAAACAATGCCAATGTCATTGCGGCTCAGATAGCGGCTACGGCCGAAATTGTACGCGCCAACGCACAGGCGACCCTGGTTGCAGCCGGTTCGACGCAGAGCGCCGCGCTGACCCAGGATGCGATCCGGCAGACCCAAATGGCGGACCTGGCGACAACAAGTGCAGAAGCCCTGGTGTACCAACAAAATAAAGACGAACTCGCTGCCAGCACCCAGACAGCCGTCGCCAATCATATCGCCACGCAAACCCAGGCCGCCGTCGCGACAGCCCAATGGTACGCCAGCCAGGCGCTCCAGCGCGAAGAGCAAAGGCAAGGCCCGATCACATTCCTATGGATGTGGTGCCTTCCGATCTTCCTTGTGCTATTAGCGGGTTTGGCCGCTTGGGGATTCTGGCGCTGGCTGAAGATTCGGCAAGCCAACCAAAGTATGCTCGAAAATCCCGTTGACCAGTTGCAGGCACCATCGGTTGAAGTCTTACACCATCAACAAGATGATTCGTTGCCGTATCTCGAAAGGGATGTTGTCGATAGACGTTATCAGCTCACAAAGCCGGATGATCAAGTGCGCCGGTGGCTTGATGAAGTTAAGCGCAAGCTGCTAAACAGCGATAAGAAAGATGAAGATGATAACACGGACATTTGATCCACATCATTTCGATCAACGAGCCCGGGGAATCAAAGCTCAGGTATCGATGATCCTGACAAAATGGGGTTTACCCCCCCGGTTCAAACGCTGGCGATTAACACAAGATCCAAGCACCGGAATGATCGTACTGTTTGGCATACTCAATAACAGATATATTGCCACGCGTACCTCGATCCCCTTCAGTGATTACCTCAATCCACACTTATTGCATGATCTCGCAAATGAACTACAAGTACAAGTAGTATCCTGCAACAGCGATGGTCTCCGCTATGCCTTCATCCTGGACCGTGGCCAGCTCGGCAGATTACCAACCCATATAGATTCCCCTTTCATCGATAACGGCAAACTTTTAGTCAGGGTTGTTTACAGCGATAACCCGCAATCCATGCCAGCACCGCCTGTAAATATGGCAATGGTTGATGATCGCGCGCTAATGCGCCAGGCTGTGGGAGCTTTCTTGATGATCCTTGATGATATTAATCTTAGGGACGATGCCGCCTTACAACTCTCTGCTCAAAACCTGCTTGAAATCGTGTTAGTAGATGAAGAGGAATTCAATAAACGAGTAGCGGAGCAAAACGCCAATCGGCAGAGGATCAAACACATCAGGCAATTGTTAGGTGGCAACCCGGTAGGTGGCAACCTGGAAGTCAGTAAAAAGATGAAACAGGCTATGTTGTATGCGCTGGTTAATGGCGGCAAACTGTGTCGCTATCGTGGCGGATTCTGGGCTATGGAAAACTGGCGCAAGGGTCAAACTCCGTGGTTTGGTGCATCTACTGTTGAGGCTCTTGTATCTCGTGGTCTGATGTCGTATACGGAATGGCGCGATGGCCATAAAGGTCGCTTTCCGATTGCTGCTGTTATTTCGGAGTCACCTGTATCCACAAAACCCTGAAGGAATAGATGATGACCGCACCCAGAATGGCTGGAACGATGGCGCAGCTTTGGCAGCAGGGTATCCGAAGCGCGCACAGGCTAAACGAGCGTACACACGGCTGGTTGGGGATGTTGGCAGGCGCAGCCAGGGAAGCCATAAAGCACGACTCGGTGATGACGGCTGCGGCGATTGCCTACTTTGCTATCTTTTCACTCTTTCCCATCACTCTTCTGAGCATCGCATTTGCCAGCTTCAGCCTCGGCTCGTTGATTGATCAGTACATCATCGTACAAAGGCTAGAGTTTATTGCGCCGGCTCTAGGCCAGTTGTTGGGCGAGAATATTGACGAAATCATCCAGGCGCGCGGACCAGTTACGATTGTTGCTTTATTTAGTCTGATCTGGTCTGCCTCTACTATTTTTTACACGCTTACCGGCACCCTGAATGAAATCTGGGGCGATAAACGAAGTCGCCCTGTATGGAAGCGGCGCGGCCTGGCAATACTATTTGTCCTGACCTTCGTTGGCCCAGTTCTCTTCCTTGCTTCGTTCGTTGGCAGCATGATTGCCAACCACAACGCCTGGTTGCCCGACCAGATCATTCCGCTCGGGGATGGTATCAGTTTTGTAGTGGCTGTCTTGTTCGATATTGCCTTGTTCATGGTGCTCTACATCATGCTTCCGCGTGGAACTTCCACCTGGCGCGAGATCTTGCCCGGTGCGATTGGGGCTGGCCTGCTCTGGGAGCTTGCCAAGAAAGCCTTTTTGCTCTTTGTTTCCACCTACATCTCCGTCTCGAACCTGGTTTATGGTTCAGTGGCAGCCATTATTGCCTTCCTGGCCTGGGCCTATCTGAGCGGTCTAATCTTTCTCTTTGGCGCTTACTTGAGCGTCTCTTATTACCGGTTCAAACAACAACATACAGTGGCAAGCCTGCGCGATTAGGCAGGCTGACGCTTTCAGGAGAAGGAGCACAGTCATGAACGATAACGATGTTTCAAAGTTCACCTGCAAGGAATGCGGCGGCCACACCTTGATCGTCACTCACGTTTGGACCATCCTGGCTGGGGCTGACAGTGAACGCTGGCAGGAATGGGGCCCACTCAAGGATAATCACCATTGGCAATTTGAGTTCCAGGAGAAGGTCGAGGAAAATGCTGACAATGAAGTCCAGAGAGGTGATTTTGGTGAGTATGAGGAAGATGACTCTGCTTCTGAACCGGAAGAATATGAAACATATGAAACAGAAACCAACCGGGAGAGCGACGAGTATTTTGTAAATTGCGGGAACTGTGACCGTGAGATTGAATTTGGCTGGACACAACCAGATCGTCGTGGTCTCATTTTACCGGTCGAATTTTCAGATTTCGTTCCCATCGAAAGCTGGCCGGATCCCAAATATGTGGATGTTTGGCAGCAGAGGGGGTGGCTCCGAACGGGAAATTTCCAGCCATGATCCATGTTCCGATGCCTGGTTATTCATCCTTTGCACCTTCATCAATATGTGGAGAAGGACTCTCCCCCGCTGATGGATGTGGCTGGTTAGTTTCAAGGGTTGCGGCGCACCCGGTCAGGAAAGAAAGTTTCCGGATGAGGTAATGATGTTTATCGTTTTAGATATTACTGAGAAAAGGCAATGAAACTGAATTTACTCTTTATCGTTATGGATTTGTTGACCTTATTCGCCTATCCGATCGTATTCGTGTATGGCAAACTACGCCAGTTTTCAAAATCAAAATAAAGCACCGCTCTGGCAAACCTAATAGCTACTGTTTCAGTCACAGCAGGCAGAAGACAATCGGAAAATTATAAACATGCGGAAGAAAGGTAATAATGCGTACCCAACAGATTTGTTTTCCCGAACAGCAAGCGCTTTGCGTTTTTCCTGATAAGCCTGCGAATCTAGCGCAAGCTATCTCCACGTTGGGGTTGAAAGCCGGTTATCCGGTCATTGTGCTCATCGGCGGTAATATTCAAGAGCGACAAGCGGTTGTGACGCGCGGAGCTATCGAAACCCTTGCAAAGATTGCAGAAGATACGGACGCCCTGGTCATCTGTGGAGGCACGGACATGGGTGTTATGGCTGAAATCGGCCTGATCCGCTGGCGAAATAGGTATGAATTCCCTTTGGTTGGCATAACGCTCGAAGCGCTGGTCACCTGGCCTCACGGTCCCCGCAGCACAAACTTTCTCTGGTGGGGAAAGAAGCGGTGGATGTTAGCGCCACATTACTCCCATTTCATCCTTGTGCCTGGCAACGAGTTTGGGGATGAGTCGCCCTGGATTGTCGATGCAGCCACCATACTATCCAAAGGCCATCAGTCTGTGACAATTTTAATTAATGGTGGAAATGTTTCCCGGAAAGATATCGAGTTAAGTGTTGAGAACGGCCGCCCGGTCATCGCTTTGGGCGGCACTGGGCGCCTGGCAAATGAATTGGCACGCGAACCCAACAGGCACAATTTGATTACCGTGGTTACGGCAAATGCCAAGAACCGAGTTGATGAAGCTGTTCGAGCAGCAATCTCCGTCATTGGAAGAAGCACACTAACTCCATCTTTAATCCATACAGCGTGATCCACCTGAAATTGAATTCAACTGGGTCAATTCCTATGGGAGGCAATACCGCCTTCCAAAGTCATAAAAAATATGGAGCTAAACCATGATAATCAAGACGAATAAGACGAAACTCAAACGGCTATCCAAAGGGCAGCGTACACACGTACGGCGGATGAAGCAAGCCGTTCGTAAGGATGGCACAATTTATAACTCGCCTAAAGCACGCCGCACCCCAGTAAAAATAGCCGAGGAATAATCTCCAGGGAAAGATTAGGAACATGGCAATTCAGCCACCTTCGCAACCGTATGACTGGACATTCCGGCGGGTCGTGTGGGCGACTCTTGTCCTGGTAGTGGTTTTCCTTGGCTTCTGGATTCTTTACCGGTTTTACCAGGTTGTTTTCATTTTGTTCATCGCCATCTTGATAGGCACGGTGATCAGGCCTGTTGTAACCTGGTTGTATCGGCGTGGGCTCCCACGGATAGCGGGGGTCATCCTGGTTTACCTCCTGCTGCTTGCCCTGCTCATCAGCTTCGTGCTCCTGTTATTCCCATTGATTGTCGAGCAAGGTGCAACGATTGGTGCCGCAGTACCGGGTTACTACCAGGGCCTGCGTGAGGAAATGGTTAATTCCACCAATCAATTGATTGTGCACTTAAGTGGATTCCTCCCGGCGGCTCTACCCA
>JBFYSM010000007.1:0-5966 GCA_041301605.1 Chloroflexota bacterium
GGCGGGGTTTACGTAAGCGAGAATCCGTACTGGTCCCCGGATGGCCGCCGGATCGTCTTCCAGTCGAACCGGACAGGGAACTTCCAAATCTATGTGATGAATGCAGACGGTAGCGATCAGACCCGTTTGACAAACCATGATGGGAATGATTACTGGCCGAGTTGGGGAGGGGTTGACCAATAAATCAAAAATGAATTCTAATCCGCTAATCGTGGAGGTATCAATGGAAGCCCTAGGCCCAAGTGACTTTAACAAACCGATCGTCCTGTGAGGTGAATCTCGTTGATTAGCACGTTTTTAGGAGAAACATCCATGTTCAAGCCAATTTTCAAAGTAGTTTTGCTTTTATCCCTGATCATCCTGGTTAGTGCATGCAAGCCAACCGAGGACACTGCTCCTCCATCTGCCGCACCTGCCGAACCGAGTGCAACTGCCATACTCACAACACCGACCCACATGCCAATTTCCACCTCGACACCTGCCATTTCCCTAGCGGAAGATGTGGGAGGGTTAATCGCCTATACTTCCGACCAGGATGGAGACTTCGAGATCTGGGTGATGAATGCCGATGGAAGCAACCAGCGTAAAATGACAGACAACACAGCCATGGACATCTCCCCAGCCTGGTCTCCGGAGGGCAGCCGGATCGCCTTCGTATCAAATCGCGACGGAAATGACGAGATCTACGTTATGAATGCCGATGGTGGCAATGTCCGCCGCCTGACCCAAACCACCGACGCCAGCGAGAGTTTTCCCTCCTGGTCGCCGGATGGGGAGGTCATCAGCTTCGATACGGATCGGGATGGCAATTGGGAGATTTATTTGATGGCTTCTGATGGGAGCAACCCGCGCCGGTTGACGAACGATCCTGCCGATGATTGGATCACATCCTGGTCACCGGATGGCAGCCAGATCGTCTTCGAGTCAAAGCGCAATGGAAACTATGAAATCTATGTTATGACTGCCGATGGTAGCGACCAGCGGCGGTTGACGATCAACCAATCTCATGATGGTTTCCCAACCTGGTCGCCAGATGGGACGCAGATCGCCTTCATATCGAAGCGCGATGGGAATTACGAAATCTATGCAATGAATTCCGATGGAACTGATCCGCGTCGGCTGACCAACAACCCCGCCGAAGATTCCGATCCTGCCTGGTCTCCTGATGGAGACTGGCTGGCCTTTGTATCGCAGCGGAATGGGAATGATGAGATCTACATCATGAAAGCCGATGGGAGCAGCATTCACCGGTTGACCGATAACGGCGGGCAGAATTGGTCACCTGCCTGGCAAACTGTTGATGAAGCAAATGGCCACACAAATACCTGGGTCAGGACATTCGAAGGATCCAACTATGGCGCGTTCTTCGGCGTCACCCTGACCGAGGATGGGAACATCCTGGCCGTGGGTGCCACCAACCATCTCCACATGCCGCCCTACTCAGGCGACGCCCTCTTTATAAAATTGACCCCAGATGGTAATGTGCTCTGGGAACGAACCTGGGGTGGTGACGGGTACGATCAGGCGGATTCGGTTGTGCCAGCCGCAGATGGAGGCTACTACATCTTCGGTGAAACGGATTCCTACGGCGCTGGCGACCGGGACTTCTTTCTCCTAAAAATCTCCGAAGATGGTGCCGAGGAATGGCTCGAGACATACGGCGGAGCGCGCCGGGAGTGGCCGTACGGGATGCTTCCCCTGTCGAATGGGGAATTGCTGATCTACGGATTCACCGAATCCATCGGAGGAGGAAGAGATGAATATGCCATTCGTGTGGCGCAGGATGGCGGTATCATCTGGGAGTACACCGTGGAAAGCCCTGAAGAGGAACTTGTGCTGGACGCTCTCGAGACCCCGGAAGGTGATCTCGTTCTCGCTGTGAGTGTCGAGGAAGATGGAAAACTGGTGAAACTCGAAGCCGATGGCAGCATTCAGTGGGCGCATCGCTACGAACTCGCCGGCTGGCAGTTCGCCTCCCAGGTTGCCCAGACGAGTGATGGTGGATTCCTCCTGGCCGGTTTCTCGATGAGCAGCTCGCGCCGGCAGGCGGATACCTGGCTGGCCCGTTGCACAACGACCGGCGAGTTGGAGTGGGAAACATCCTTTGGGGAAGCAGGCTTCGATGATTATGCCAATTCCCTGATCCGCCTCAGCGATGGAACCTACCTGATCGGCGCAATTGCGAACGGTGTCCTGCTCAGCCGCGTCGACGAAGATGGCAATGTCATATTGAGGCGATCCCTGCTTGAGCAGCAGACTGTTTATGGCGGCATGGCTTTGGCTGAACTCGAGGATGGAGGGTACCTTGTCGCTGGTTTGATCCAAATCATCAATGGTCGCTCCTATGATGCCATCCTTCTGCGCACCGACGCCGAGGGACGGGTTGGGGAGTGAGTAAAAAATGTGCGCTTTGGATTCGGTAAGAAACTGTTCTACAGGAGCAAATACATGAACACTCTCAGGACAACCACCACTTTCACCATGATCATATTGGTAATAACCGGCTGCACACCAAGATCAATAGAAACATCCCTTACGCCGATGGCGGCAGAGACACAAATTTCCACGGCAACGCCGATATTGCCAATCCCTGCTCTTGCCGAAGGCGGGGAACCTGCGCGTTCGTTGCTGGCCTACGAGGCGCTGATGAACGGGTTCGATTCCACCTCGCCGTTGGACGAATCTGCGCTCACACCGCCTGCCGATGCGACCCCATCCACATCCGTTTTCGAAGGCCGCCTGGAACTGCTCGATGAGCAGTATGGAGGCGGTATGGAGGTGCTGCGCGGCGAATTGGGAGCCGAATATGGTTACCTGCCGGAATTCGACTTCGAGTTCGTGCAAAGCGATGGGCACCTGGTTCCTGTCCAACGTGGCTTGATCATTGCCGACCATCCCGTTTGGAATATCCTCCTCGAGCCAGGCAGAGCCTGGCAGGAAGCGGGAGATGGAGGCTATTCGCGCGCATCCATCCCGTTTACCCTGGTGCCCAAAGGGGGAAATTCCAGTTTCAACGGTACGTTGACATTCCTATTCGATGACCAGCATGTCTCGAAGGTTTGGTATCAGGTGACACAGGAGACCAGCTCGTACACCCGGATCAACCTGTGGGGGCTCCTGGACGCCTCCTACCATCCGGGATCCGTAGCCGGGGCGGAACAGATTCGGAAGGATTTCAGCGCTGAATTGGCCGCCCGCATGCCGGTCAAGCCCATCCAGGCCCTGGCCGAGGATTACCCCGGCGTGGATGTTTCTGCTTTCGGGCAGGGGATCACCCCCGAACACATGACCTGGTACGGCCTGGTGGTGGACGGTGTCAACTACATCGGAGGCTGCCAGACGCGTTTCGGGCTGTATCCCTACTGCGAAGCGATGCGCGCCGCCTCCTTCTCAACATCAAAATCTGCCTTCGTAAGCCTGGCATTGATGCGCCTGGCGCAGAAGTACGATCCGGCAATAGCCGATCTGCTAATCAAGGATTACATCTCGGAGTATGCCGCCAGCCCCGGCGATTGGGAGCAGGTGACATTCAACAACACCCTCGACATGTCCACTGGCAATTACATTTCGTCAGGTTTTATGGTCGATGACACCAGCGAGAAAATGGGGGAGTTCTTTGGCGCCCAACCTTACGCCGAGCGCATCAAAGCCGCATTCAGCGCTCCGCACCAGGTCGAGCCGGGTACGCGCTGGGTCTATCGCACCAGCGACACCTTCATCCTCACTCGCTCTATGCATAACTACCTTCAGGCCAAAGAAGGCCCGAACGCGGATATCTTCCAGTTCGTGGTGGATGAAATCTACCGACCGCTTGGCCTTGGCCCCGGCGCTTACACCACCATGCGCACTGCTGACGATGACTGGCAGGGACAGGCCGAGGGTGGCTACGGTCTGTGGTGGACTCCGGATGACATCGCCAAGATCGGAACCTTCCTGATTCGCGATAGCGGGAAGATCAACGGCGAGCAAGTCCTCTGTCCTGACTTGCTGGCCACAACTTTACAACAAGATCCCAATGATCGCGGATTAATGATTGGTAACCAGAGTTCGTACAACAACGCATTCTGGGCGACGCACTACACCGAAGCCAATGGTTTCGCCTGCGAGTTCTGGGTAACGGAGATGCAAGGCGTCAGCGGGAATGTGGTGGCTTTGTTCCCCAATGGCGTCACCTACTACTACTTCAGCGATAACCAGGAATTCACCTGGGATGAGGCGCTGCACGAGGTCGATAAGATCGCTCCCCTTTGTCCGTGAACTGCGATACGGATTACAGGAACATAAATTCAAGCAAACAAGGAGATTCCACAACTTATGATCCAAATCGACCCCAATCAGGTCACACGCGAATTACATTCCATGTTCGAGCGGGATATGCCTACAGTTCTCCGCGCCTTGGCTGTTTTGGGTGGCGGGAACGCGGGAAAGATATTTACCGATGATCCATCCCACCCATGCTGGGGCCTGGTGCAGGAAAATGACGATGGCACGTTCTACCTGGGCGGCCAAGTCGAACGGCAGATTTTGAGCGAGGCCGTCGCTTCGTTGAGGAATTCAGGATTTGTCTGTCTGGCATCCCGGGATGGGTATCCCATATCCAAACACCCATAGCCGAAGCGGATCGTTTCTTTGAAGCGGGCTTGTTTGATGAAATCAAGCATATTGGAGAAAACTCATGATTACGGCGTTTTTTAAAACAACAATTCTGATATTCTTGCTCACTCTGCTCGGTGCCTGCGGCCCCACTGCGACTGCTGTTTTCCCCACGGCTTCCAGCCTCCCACCGACCATCACGAGCCTTCCCCCGACCATCACGAGCCTCCCACCAACTGCAACAAGGCTTTCGCCATCTCCAACCTCTGTGCCACCGGCCGTGATTGATGTTCGGGGCGATGCGCCGATCACACCTGAAAACGCAGTGGATGTGAAACTCCTGCACACCCTGGGTGGTTTTCAGGGCAGGGTGTGGACTGTGGCCTTTTCGGGAGATGGGGCTTATTTCGCATCAGCGGATCGAGATAGCATTGACGTATGGGAGATGGCCAGCGGTCAAATGATCTTTGCATACAGCATCAACGAACTGGATCTCAATAGTTTTGTCTTCTCGCCGGACAGTCGGTTATTGGCGACCGCACGAACGATTTGGGACCTGGAAAGCCAGCAAGCGATCCACAAGTTAAATCTGCCCGGTAATTATTTCCACCCAGCATTCTCTCCGGATGGAACCCGGCTCGCAACAAGTGGCGGGCAGCCAATCAGGCTTTGGGATATCGCCAGCGAGCAGGTTATGCTGACATTCGAGGCCCAGGCCGACAACGACTCCTTCAACATCATTTTTTCGCAGGATGGCACACTGCTGGCCGATAGCGGGCATGATGGTAGGATCAGGTTGTGGGATGTTTCAAGTGGGCTGATAATGCGCACCCTTCCTCACGGTACGCGAGGCGACATTCATGATATCGCTTTTTCACCTGACGGCAATTTGCTGGCTTCGGTTAGCACAGACTACACGGTGAGATTGTGGGATGTTGCCAGCGGACAACTACTTCATACGATGAGTCATTATCCTAACGGTCTATATGGCGTTGCATTTTCCCCGGATGGCGGCTTGCTGGCTTCCGCGAGTTGCGACTCCACAGTGAAGTTGTGGGATGTTGTCACCGGGAATCGAGTAATTTCCTTGAGACATGCGGATGAGGTGACCTCAGTGGCTTTCTCGTCGGATGGCAGCCTGCTGGCTTCCAGCGCGTACGATGGCAAAATCTATCTTTGGGGCCTGCCTTGATAACCCACAAAAGGAGAAAATCTATGTTCAAGCCAATTTTCAAAGCAGTTTTGTTTTTCGCCCTGATTGTACTGATCAGCGCGTGCGGGCCAACCGAGGACACTGTTCCTCCATCTGCCACGCCTGCCGCCCCTGTCTCAACCACTCTGCCGGCAACTTCCACAGTAACACCCACCTTTCC
>JBFYSM010000024.1:0-2699 GCA_041301605.1 Chloroflexota bacterium
CAGCAAGAAAGAGTTCTTTGATACGGTGTTTTCGACTATTTCCACCATCAACCCGGATAACATTCGTCCACAAACCGTTGTAAAGGTTCCCGAAGGTGAGATCACTCTCCCTGAGATGTACTCCGTGGTTCGCACCCTTGATCAGGTTGTGGAGGTGGATTACTATATGCCGGGTTGTCCGCCAGAATCACACCAGATTGCCGCCGTTATTGATCTAATCATTCAAGTCTTGCAAGGTAAAGCGGAATTACCGCCACCTGGCACAGTCATCGGCGCTGGTGGCTCCACCGTTTGTGATGAGTGTCCTCGCAAACGCGAGGAGAAGAAAATAAAGAAATTCGTGCGCATTCAACATATTGTGCCGGATCCAGAAATCTGCCTGCTCGAACAAGGAATTTTCTGTAGCGGCCTGGCAACGCGCAGTGGATGCGAAGCTAAATGCCCAACAGCAGGCTCACCCTGCATTGGTTGCTATGGCCCTGCAGAAGGCGTAGTCGACTACGGTTCACGCCTGATGTCTGCCATTGCTTCGGTCATCGACAGCAATGAGCCAGAAGAAATAGACAGAATATTGGATGGTATCCCTGACCCCGCCGGGATGATATATCGTTTCAACTTGGCTGGTTCACTACTAAGAGCCTGCAAGGCCGCCTGGCAAGGGAAGTAGGAGGTATAAATCTTATGGAACGCATTACGATTGATCCCATCACTCGCTTGGAAGGTCATGGCAAGATCGAAATCTTCTTGGATAAAGAAGGTAACGTTGCCAACACCTATTTCCAGGTTCCCCAGTTGCGCGGTTTTGAGCGTTTTTGTGTTGGGCGGCAAGTTGAGGAGGTTCCACTCCTAACCAACCGCATCTGCGGCGTCTGCCCCGAAGCACATCATATGGCCGGCGCCAAAGCGGTTGATGCCGTTTACCATGTTGATCCACCGCGCACGGCCAAGATGCTGCGCGAACTCCTGTACAGTGCCTTTTATGTTACCGATCACACCACTCACTTCTATGCCCTGGCCGGCCCGGACTTTGTCATGGGGCCGGATGCGCCAGTCGCAGAGCGCAACATCCTCGGCATCATTCACAAGGTTGGTCTCGAGATCGGCGGGAAGGTGCTTCAGTGTCGTAAGTACGGTCATACTGTGATCGAGATGATCGGTGGGCGCAAGGTACACCCCTGCACATCCATCCCTGGCGGTCTTACCAAGGGCATCACCAAGGAACAACGTGATGAAATCCTTGAGATGGGCAAGTGGGCAGTTGAGTTTGGGCACTTCTCGCTCAAACTCTTCAACGACATCGTGCTTGGCAACAAGGCCTACGTGGATTTGATTCTCGGCGACATCTACACCCACCGCACTTACTACATGGGCATGGTGGACGAGAATAACAAGATCAACTTCTATGATGGCAAAGTACGCGTGGTTGGCCCCGACGGAAAGGAATTCGTCAAATACGCGCCGAAGGAATACGCCGACAACATTGCCGAACATGTCGAACCCTGGACGTACCTGAAGTTCCCGTACCTGAAAAAAGTTGGCTGGAAAGGATTCGTGGATGGACCCGACTCTGGCGTCTACATGGCGACCCCGCTCTCACGTCTAAATGCTGCGGACGGCATGGCCACGCCGCTTGCCCAGGAAGAATACGACAAGTTCTACAAAACCCTGGGTGGCAAGCCTGTTCATCAGAGGCTGGCAACCCACTGGGCACGCCTGATCGAATTGCTCTACGCTGCCGAGCGCTGGGTGGAACTGGCATCCGATAAAGAGATCGCCTCCGATAACTTCCGAACCATTCCCACCGAGACGCCGACAGAAGGCGTGGGTATCGTCGAGGCACCGCGCGGTACATTAACACATCACTATTGGACTGACGAACGTGGCGTTACCAAGCAGGTCAACCTGATTGTGGGAACAACCAACAACTACGCCCCGATCAGCATGTCGATCAATAAAGCCGCCAGCAGCCTGATCAAGAAAGGTACAGTGGTCACCGAAGGCCTGCTGAATATGGTCGAGATGGCTTTCCGTGCATACGATCCATGCTTGTCGTGCGCAACACATTCATTGCCAGGACAAATGCCGCTCGAGGTTACCATCAAAGATCATGAAGGCAACCCGGTCAAGGTACTCAAGCAGTTTTTAGAGTAGCCTGACTCAATGAAACGCTAACAGGTCTGAATGGTTATCAAGATCCATTAGACCTGTTAGCTATCAATACCCGGATGTTAATGAAAACTCTCATTATTGGCCTAGGCAACCCTATTCTCGGAGATGATGCTGTTGGCTGGAAGGTTGCACAACAGGTTGCCCAAAGGATTGAAGGCTACCAGAATATCGAAGTGGACTTCCTTTCCTTGGGCGGTTTGAGCCTGATGGAAAGGATGACTGGCTTTAAGCGCGTAATTCTGATAGACGCTATCTATACCAGACAGCAACCTGTTGGCACGTTAACAGCTTTCCCGCTTAGTGTCTTGCCAGACCCGACCACCGGCCACACAACCGCTGCACATGATACCTCTTTGCGCACCGCTCTTAGCGTTGGCCGTAGCATGGATATTCCACTGCCTGATGATGACAATGTACAGGTGGTAGCCATCGAAGCTAAAAACGTTCACGATTTTTCCGAAAAACTCTCTCCGCTGGTTGCTGCGGCTGTACCCCGGGCTGTGGAAACTGTCATGAAATTGCTTGCCTGA
>JBFYSM010000030.1:0-2700 GCA_041301605.1 Chloroflexota bacterium
CAAGATCTTGCGAGTGTTGTACAATTGCTGTGAGCATTGGCAGCCTCTGGTTCCTGGATTTGTTGGCAACTTATCCTACCAGATTTCCAGTGCTCATTCATTTTTTGGCGAAACTAAAGAAAATAATACAACTGAAGAAATCGGTGGTTGAGTAGACGGCAGTGCTCTCCTGTTGTCGTACACTTGCACCGCACTGCGTTTGGTGCAGTGCAGGTGTCGAAAGCACCAGTAGAAGTCCACGTTATTGTTGGTTTCGATACGCCCCGAAAAGCACGGGGCTACTCAACCAACGAGGCAACCGTATAATCAGTAACTCGGTGGTTGAGTAGACGGCGGTGTACTTCCGCCGTTGTATCGAAACCACCGCTGCAGAAGGAATTTTTCATGGCTTGGATGTACATACTCGAATGTGGTGATGGCTCATATTACGTTGGCTCTACGAAAGATTTGGAGCGTCGGTTATTGGAACACCAGCAAGGCTTGGGCGCAAATTACACGGCTGGAAGATTGCCTGTAACTCTGGTTTACTGCGAAGAGTATGATCGGGTTGAAGATGCGTTTCGCAGAGAAAAGCAAGTGCAAGGTTCGCGGCGCGCAAAACGTGAGGCATTGATGAACGGTGCATCAAAATTGTTACCTGCGCTTGTGAAAAAGGTGTTTGATAGAAGTAAAATAAACGAGATTAACTCGGTGGTTGAGTAGACGGCGGTGCTCTCCTGCCGTCGTATCGAAACCACCATTAGCAAGGAGAACTAATGTCCAAAAATTATATCATCACCGGCGGGGCCGGTTTCATCGGCTCGAACTATGTCCATCGTCTGTTGGAACGCGGCGAAAAGGTCACCATTTACGATAATCTCAGCCGTGCGGGTGCTGCGCGTAACCTGGCCTGGTTGAAGGAAACTTTCGGTGAAAAGGCTTTTACTCTCATCATCGGGGATGTGCGCGATGCAGCCCTGCTGGCTGCTTCTTGCCGCGATGCGGATGTGATTGTCCATCTGGCAGCCCAGGTGGCCGTGACCACCTCCGTCACCAACCCGCGTGAAGATTTCGAGATCAATGCACTCGGCACATTCAATATGGTTGAAGCAGCGCGGCTCAACGAGCGCAAACCGGTGGTGATCTACGCCTCCACGAACAAGGTTTATGGCGGCATGGAGGATGTTCCATTGATGGAGGAGCCAACCCGCTGGCGCTATGCGGACCTGCCGCATGGTTGCCCCGAATCCCAGCCGCTGGATTTCCATTCGCCGTATGGTTGTAGCAAGGGTACCGGTGACCAGTATGTGCGTGATTACCACCGAATATACGGTCTTCCGTCGGTTGTCTTCCGCCAATCCTGCATCTATGGTCCGCGCCAGTTCGGCGTGGAAGACCAGGGCTGGGTGGCGTGGATGATCATTGCCGCCGTGACAGGCCGCCCGCTGACGATCTACGGGGATGGCAAGCAGATCCGGGATGTGCTCCACGTGGAGGATTTACTGGATGCTTATGATGCGGCCATCGCGAAGATCGATGTTGTCAAAGGCCGGGTCTACAACCTGGGTGGCGGACCGCAGAACACCATGTCGATCTGGACCGAGTTTGGGCCGATGCTGGAGAGACTGCTTGGTAAACCTGTTCCAGTTCAGCGCGGCGACTGGCGTCCCGGCGACCAGAAGGTTTTTGTGGCCGATATCCGCAAGGCGGAGCAGGAATTGGGTTGGAAGCCGAAAATCGGCGTGGAAGAGGGGGTGAGGAGGTTGTTCGAGTGGGTGAAGGATAATAAGGGGTTGTTCTAGGATCACAGAACTTCCGAAGCCAGCCGCTTCGGAAGTTTCTTTTTCCCTGGGTTATAATCAGCCCGTTCTATGAGCCAAGCACACACGCATCTCCCTGACCTTACCCGCCAGATCACCCGCCGGATGGCAATTTCGCTGTTCATCACGCTGGTTTTTGTCGCAGTCGAGATCATCACTGGCCTGATGGCCAACTCCCTGGCCTTGCTTACCGACGCAGCCCATAACTTTACCGATGTACTTGCGTTGGGGCTTTCATGGTTTGCCCTGCGGCTGGCGCTGCGCCCATCCCATTCCGGCAAAACCTACGGCTACCACCGCGCCGGCATCCTTGTGGCGCTTTTCAACTCGACCACCCTGGTGTTGATCGCACTGGGCATTTTCTATGAGGCTTACCGGCGCTTCATTTCCCCGCCGGAAGTCCAGGCGGATATCCTGATCGGTGTCGGGGTGGTGGCCGTCATCGTCAACCTGGTGACAGCCCTGCTGGTCCGGCTCGGGGCGGAGCACGATCTGAACGTCCGTAGCACCTTCCTGCACCTGATGGGGGATGTGTTGTCCACGCTCGGGGCGGTTGTCGCCGGTGTTCTCATCCGCTTCACTGCCTGGAACTGGCTCGACCCGCTGGTCAGCATCCTGATCGGATTCCTGATCCTGTGGAACGCCTGGGGAATCATCCGTGAGTCGCTGGATATCCTGATGGAAGCCACCCCTGCCGATATCGATATGCCTGCCATGATCGCCGATATCCAGGCTATGGATGGGGTGCGCGGCGTACATGACCTGCATGTCTGGGCAATCAACCAGTCCCTGCGCACGCTCTCGGCGCACCTGCTGACGGATGACCTGCCGGTCAGTGAAGGGGCGGGGATCCAGGCGCTGGTCAGCGCCATGTTGCAGGAGAAATATGGGATCTCTCATG
>JBFYSM010000041.1:0-3360 GCA_041301605.1 Chloroflexota bacterium
ATTGAGAAGTTACTTTTTCTTTTAGTTTTTTTTTGCGCCAGTACGATCATACTCTCGCCCCATTTTAACGGCAAAAAGACCAGGCCGCTAATGGCCTGGAATCCACCCGGCGCGCCGAAGAACAACTTCTGGATCTGCCTCGGGATGCCCTTGACATATGGTACATCCCAGAATCCATCCGAAAATATGCGGAGCACGCGGAAACCGGCTGCCTTGATGAAATCCAACCACTCTGCAGGAGGTTTCAGCGAGATGTGGGTCGGGTCCTGGAAGCCGATCCATTTCTCACCCTTCCAGGGTTTGAGCAGTGAGTCGAGGTTCGGGGTGGACAGGATCAAGATCCCACCAGGGGCGGTCACACGCCCGATCTCGGTGATGGCCTGCTCCGGGTGCTGGAGGTGCTCGACAACATGCTTGATGATAACCACCCCAAAAGCGCCATCAGCAAATGGAAGTTCCTCGGCACTCGATAAATCGTGTAATGTTTGATTTGTGATGTTCAACGATTGCCTGAGCGCCCAATGGTTCACATCCGCCGCAAAGGTCTGGAACGTATCTTCCAGTTGCCCCACCAGGTGCCCCAGGCCGGAGCCGATTTCCAGCAGGCGCGATCCCTTCTGTCCATGGCGGCGCGCCAGGATGGCATAGAAGCGGTTCGACCACCAGTACTGGCTGTACCTGGCGAAGGAAACATCCTCGTAAGTGTTGGTGGAAAAATATTTTTCGTCGAAAGCCATAAAATCAAAAACAAGAAACAAAAAGCAAAATGGGGGTTGTTTTTGTCTCTTGCATCACTTTCTGCGAGCGATATAGAACGTGAAGGTGCCATCTTCCACTGGCTCGGCTTTTGCATAGCGGCGGACCAGTTTATCCGTGAGCCACAGGTTCCATTTCGCCGGTGCGATGATCCACCTCCCGGTGAGCTGCTTTGCAACCCAGGACGGCAGGCCAAAGTAGTGGCCCCATTCTAACACGCGCAACGCGGCCGGCGGGAAGTAGTGCCACCATCTCTCGACCCGGAAACCGGCGCGCTCCAGGCGGGGCACCCAGACCTCCGGCTCATCCGCATGGTGGACGCGTGAGATGCGCTGGAACCAATCCGTATACTTTTTGCCAAACAGGCGGGATAGGGATAACTCGGACAGGTAGCGCGGGTTCGGCACGCAGAAGTAGAACGGCGCGCCGGGTTTCAGGACGCGGGCGGTCTCAGCCAGCACCGCATCGATGTGTGGGATGTGCTCCTGGACCGAGTTGCTGATCGCAGATGAAAAATAACCATCCGTGAAAGGTGAGTAGGCGGCGTCCGCCTCCACCAGGAAACGATAGGCGCCATACATCCGGGCTTCGCGGATGGGGGCATGCCATGGGTCCAAGCCAACATCCAACGGGGTATCGAACGTGCGGCTGGCGAAATGGCCGTCACCGCAGCCGATATCGAGCACCGGGGCAGGAAGGTCAAGCCCCTGGTAGAAAGCCGATTCCATCGCCCGGATGAGGGCGCGGAAATAGGGAAGTTCACGCAGTTGGGTGGAGAGGAAATCTTTTTCGGGCATGATATAATGATAGCACTTTTACAAGAAGTGATAGCAGTTTGGAGCGATGCAATGAAGCGAGTGATGGTTCAACTAACCGAAGAGCAGTTACAGGCTTTGAAAGAACTGGCAAAGGTGAAGAAAACCTCGGTTGCCAAACTGGTGCGCGAGTCGATCACGCAGTACATGGTGGTCACGAACAAAGATGCCGAGCGCGACGAGAAGTGGCGGAAGACGCTGGAATTCCTGGATTACATTGACGCGCATCCCGAAGAATTCCGGGACATCGAGGGCAAAACGGATGTTTCCATCAACCACGATGAATACTTTGTCCAGGCGATCGAAGATGATTTTCGTGGATAGTTCCGCCTTCTTTGCCATCCTTTCCGCAGACGATATCAACCATCAGCGCGCCTCTTCGTGTTTACGGAACCTGCGCAAAGAAGGCTATACGCTTTTCACCAACAACTACGTTGTTCTCGAAAGTATAGCAATCATCCAGAAACGGTTAGGTCTTGAAAAAGTGCATGATTTCCTGGAAAAGATCGTGACGCTTCTGGAAATCGAGTGGATTGATGAAGATCAACACAATTCGTCAACCCGGATGGTCTTTCAGTCAAACCAGCGAAGACTGAGTCTGGTAGATTGTTCATCCTTCCAAACCATGAACAGGCTGGGAATAGATACTGCCTTTACATTCGATGAACACTTTCGTGAACAGGGGTTTACGATAATACCGTAAGGTATTGCCATCCGCCCCTACGCCATCAACTTCTCGAACAACTTCTCATATTCCTGCGCCACACGGTCGGGATCGTACATCCCGGCCAGGGCGCGGGTATCGCAGCGATATTTGCCCTTGTTATCGAAGATTTCCAGCAAGCCGGCGGCAAGCTCGTCGGCGCTGCCGATGGCGGCAACCTGTCCCATGTTGTGCATCTGGACAGGCCGGCGCACACCCGGCAGGGCGGATGCCACGCAGGGGACATTGTTCAGCATGGCTTCGATCTGCACCAGGCCAAAGGCCTCGGTCGAGTTCAGGGACGGCACCACCAGCGCATCCAGGTTGGGGTAGAAGGCAGCCATCCCGGTTGGGTTGAGGATGCCCAGGAATTTCCAATCTCCCTGGGCTTCATATTCGCGGAGGCGCGGCATCAACCGCTCCGCATAGGTCTGCTCCCCCATCACATCCTGGTATTGACCGGCAAACAGCACCTGGGCCTGGGGATATTTTTCGAGGATGCGCGGCATGGCATCCAGCAGAACTTCGACACCCTTTTCAGCCGCGAAGCGGGCGGCCATGCCGATAACGGGATGCCGCTCCCGGGTGCGGTGCGCAGCAGCAAACGCCTCGACCGAACCGGGCACGGCATCGGGGAGTTCGACCGGCGGCAGGATGGGGGTCAGTTTGTGCTTGTAACGGGAGAGATAGGGCGAGTGGTCGGCATAATCCTGGGTATAGGTCACGATATGGTCAGCCAAGAGCCCGGCCATGTTGTTCTGGAAGTGCACCACCGCGTTGACAATCCTGTTGAATAAACCGGGCGGCAGGAGCAGGTCACAATGATAGGTGAGCACCGCCGGTTTGCCGAACAGCCGGGCACGGAAGGCCACCCCGGGAGCATCGAACTGCGGCAGGTGCAACTGGATCACGTCATTCTCGGAGACGAGTTTCGTAGCGACCAAACCAAAGGTCGGGGCGAGCACGCCCTTGCTGACCCGCACCGCGACCGGGACACGCACCACCCGGATGCCATCCATCAGCTCGTTACGCGGCAGGGATTTGTCATACTGGGTGGTCATCACGGTTACTTCGTGGCCGCGGCGG
>JBFYSM010000048.1:0-7096 GCA_041301605.1 Chloroflexota bacterium
AAAGGGATCGTCAAGGGTCTTGGCGTAACACTGAAGCGCTTCTGGGAAACCTACTGGGATGACGCCGTCTGGCTCTTCCGCCGGGTGACAAAGGGCGAAAAACGCTACCGCTCCCCCGAGGGCATCGCCCACCGTTCCGGCAAGGATGCGCGCGGCATCTTCACGATCCAATACCCGGAGGAGAAACTCCCCAGCCCGGAAGAATTCCGCTTCATCCCCTTCCTGGTTTATGATGAAGATGAAAATGGGGTCAAAACCCTGCGCTGCACCTCCTGCGGTATCTGCGCCAAGGTTTGCCCCCCGCAGTGCATCTGGATCGTCCGCACCACCGACCCGGCCACTGGTCGCCCCGTTCCCGACCCGCTCGAATTCTACATCGATGTCGATATGTGCATGAACTGCGGACTGTGCGCCGAATACTGCCCATTCGATTCGATCAAGATGGATCATGCCTACGAACTTGCCTCGTTCGGACGCCAAGTGCTGGATAAGGCTGCCCTTTCCAAGTCTGCCACCTATTACGAGAGCGTCCGTCCGCTCAATGCAGCCCGCGAAAACGCCGCCCGGGCTGCCAAAGAGGCCTCCCGCGCAGTTCTCCAGAAAACGGAATAACTGTTCATTCGAACAACCACACAAGAGCCGTGCTTGGATGTAAGCGAAATGAATTTCGCCTTACATCTGGAATAGCTCGAACAACAACCCTAAAAGGATCACAATATTGATGACTAATAAACTAACCCCCCAGGCCATCCTGGCCGCACTCGGCCAGGTACAGGAACCTGAACTGCACAAAGACCTGGTCACCCTCAACATGATCCAGGACCTGAAAATCGAAGGGGAGACGGTCAACTTCACCATCGTACTGACCACCCCCGCCTGTCCCCTGCGCGGCCGGATCGAAGCCGAAGCCCGTCAGGCTGTCCTGGCCGTTCCTGGCGTGAAAACCGTCAATATCAAGATGGATGCCAGCGTCCCCAATGATGGCCGGATGCGCGGCGTGCTGAACGTGCCCATCAAGAACGCCATTGCGGTCGCCTCCGGCAAGGGCGGCGTGGGCAAGAGCACCGTGGCCGTCAACCTGGCCGTTGCCCTGGCCCGCAGCGGCGCCAAGGTCGGCCTGATGGATGCCGATATCTACGGCCCGAACATCCCCACCATGATGGGCGTTCACCAGATCCCCGGCGCCAGCGGGGAGAAGATCGTCCCGGCCGAGGCTCACGGTGTCAAACTGATGTCGATGGGTTTCCTGGTCAAGCCCGGGCAGCCGCTCATCTGGCGCGGCCCGATGCTCAACTCAGCCATCCGCCAGTTCATCGGTGACGTGGAATGGGGCGAACTCGATTACCTGATCGTCGACCTCCCACCCGGCACCGGCGACGCACCCCTCAGCCTGGCCCAGATCCTGCCCTTGAGCGGCGTGGTGATCGTGACCCTGCCGCAATCCGTTTCGCTCGAAGATGCCAGCCGCGGCCTGGAAATGTTCCGCACCCTGGAAGTCCCAATCCTGGGCGTCATCGAGAACATGCGCGGCGAATTCTTCGGCTCAGGCGGCGGTGAAGACCTGGCCCGCATGGCCTCGGTCCCCTTCCTGGGGGCAGTCCCGATGGAAACGGAAATCCGCATTGGCGGCGATACCGGCCAGCCGATCATTGTCTCGAAGCCCGATTCACCCGCCGCCCGGGCCCTGCAATCCATCGCCGAGAATGTGGCCGCCCGCGTCAGCGTAATAGCCATGACCCGCGGTGGCACGCCCCAGATCAACATCGTGGATTGACCCATTGGCATAAAGGGTGGGGCGAAATCCATCTCGCTTCAACTGCGTAGGGCGAAATGAATTTCGCCCTACATTCTTCATACGGTATAATCACCTCCATGCAACCATTGATTATCGGTGTCCGTTTCGCAGAGATCGGGAAGGTTTATCATTTCGATGCCTCGGCCATCCCAGATATCCAGGTGGGCGACCATGTCATCGTCGAGACCTCACGCGGCAGGCAACTCGGCCAGGTGGCACAATTGGTGCAATCCGCATCGACTCCAGATGGCAAGATCAAACCCGTTGACCGCAAGGCGACCCCACGCGACCTTGTACTGCGCAGGAAATGGCAGCAGAAGGAGATCGAGGCTCTCATCAACTGCCGTGAGCGCCTCGCCAACTCGAAAGTGACCACTGTCAAGATCGTTTCCGCTGAGTTCAGTTTCGATGGCAGCCGCCTGGCATTCATGTACAGCAGCGAGACCGAAGAAAAGATCGACTTGAAATTCCTGCGCCAGGAAATGGGAAGGGTTTACCCCGGCACGCAGGTCGATATGCACCAGGTCGGTCCCCGTGATGTGGCCAAGCTGCTGGGCGGCATGGGCGCCTGCGGCCTTGAGACCCGTTGCTGCGCCAGATTCCTGACCGAGTTCAGCCCCATCTCCATCAAGATGGCCAAGGAACAGGGCATTTCCCTTACCCCCAGCGAGATCACCGGCATGTGCGGACGCCTGCGCTGCTGCCTGGTCTATGAATACGAGCAGTATGTGGCCGCCCGCAAAGAACTGCCCAAAAAAGGCAAGCGTGTGGTGACCCCCCTCGGTGAAGGCAAGGTAGTGGAAACCTACCCGGTCAGCATGCAGGTCAGCGTGGAAATCCCCGAAACCGGTGTCCGCACGTTTTCACGCGAGCAGTTGGAGCCCTGGGATGAACTCGAAGCCCTGCGCCGGAAAGCCGAGAAGCCTTGCGGGCATACGGGTGACTGCACCTGCCAACAAGAAAATCAGCCACCCAAGCCGCAATGACCCAGGAACAGCGCAGCCCCGATGCATGGGAGACTCCCCAGAAGATCCTGGTGATCCTGGCCCACCCGGACGATCCGGAATTCTTCTGCGGGGCCACCCTCGCCCGTTGGGCACGCGCCGGCCACGCGGTCCATTACTGTCTGCTCACCTGCGGGGATAAAGGCTCCAACGAGCGCGGGAAGACATCACCTGAGATCTGCCAGACCCGCCATGCCGAACAACTGGCCGCCGCCGCCGTCATCGGTACAAAATCCGTCCGCTTCCTCGACCTGCCGGATGGCTACCTGCTCCCCAGCATCGAACTGCGCCGCGCTATCGTACGGGTTATCCGCCAGGAAAGGCCGGATATCCTCGTCTCCTGTGATCCCACCAACCTGTTCCCCAGCACCACCTACGGCATCAACCACCCCGACCATCGCTACGCCGGGCAGGCTGTAGTGGATGCCGTTTTTCCCGCCGCCGGCAACCCCCACTTCTTCCCCGAGCTGCTCAAGGATGAAGGTCTCGAGCCCTACATGCCAAAAGAGATGTGGCTCTCCCTCACCACCCAGCCCAACGCCACCCTGGATGTTACCGGCACCTGGGAGATCAAAGTGCGCGCCATCCTGGAACACAAGAGCCAGGTTGCGGATCCGTCCAAACTCATCGAGCGGATGAAGAGCCGCCGGGCAGAAGACAGCACCGAAGAGAACCCGCGTTACGAAGAGAAATTCCGCCTTATGAAATGGAGTTGACCATGGATTTCATTGCTGAAGCCCAAGCAGTATTCGATTATGCCCAAAACCTGCGCCGCGACTTCCACGCCCATCCCGAACTGGGCTTCAAGGAAGTCCGCACCGCCGGTATCGTTGCCAGGGAACTGGCTGGACTGGGCCTGGAAGCCCAAACCGGCATTGCAGAGACCGGCGTGGTAGCCCTGATCCACGGCTCGAAGCCAGGCCCCGTTATCCTGGTGCGCGCCGATATGGACGCCCTCCCCATCCTCGAGGAAACTGGCGCCCCGTATGAATCGCAGATCCCGGGCGTGATGCATGCCTGCGGCCACGATGCTCACACCGCCATCCTGCTTTCGGTTGCAAAGATCCTGCACGCCCACAGCGACCACCTGGCTGGCACCGTCAAGCTGGTCTTCCAACCCGCCGAGGAAGGCCTGGGCGGCGCGGAACGGATGATCGCCGAAGGTGTGCTCGATAACCCCAAGCCCGACCTGACCCTCGCCCTGCATGTCTGGAACGAGAAACCCGTTGACTGGATCGGCATCTCCACCGGCCCATCCCTGGCCGGCGCGGAGATCTTCAAGATCAAGGTCCGCGGCAAGGGCGGGCATGGCGCCGCCCCGCACACCGTGAACGATCCGGTTCTGGCTGCCAGCAATATCATCACCTCCCTGCAAAGCATCGTCTCGCGCAACATCGACCCGCTCCAATCCGCGGTTGTCAGCGTCTGCACCATCCACGGCGGGGAAGCCTTCAATGTCATTCCCCAGGAAGTGGAACTGACTGGCACGATCCGCACCTTCGAACCTCTGATCCGCGAGAAAGTCCTCGAACGCTTCGAGATCATCGTGCATGGCCTGGCTGAAACCTTTGGCTGCCTTGCTACGGTTGACCTGCAGCGATTGACACCGGCCGTCATCAACCAGCCAGAGACAGCTACACGCATCCAGGGGGTTGCCCGCCAGCTCTTCCCCAATGCCATCATCGATACCAGCAACAACATCACCATGGGTTCCGAAGATATGGCCTTCATCATGGAACGGGTGCCGGGCTGCTTCTTCTTCATCGGCTCTGCCAACAAGGAAAAAGGCCTGGATGCCGGTCACCACCACCCCCGCTTCGATATCGACGAGCAGGCCCTGGTCAACGGCATCGCCCTGATGACTGCAACTGTGATGGATATCCTCAAGCAATAGTTGAGTGCGCCGCACCTCACCAAATGGGAGTTCTCGCGAGCGAGGGCCGATCCCCCTCAATCGGTTCCGCCTCGATGGTTGGGTGCAACGCACTTTATGATCAATATCAACAGGAGTTGTATCTCAATGTCTGATCCTCGAAAAATCATCAACGACTTTTCCATCACCATCGCCACCGTCAACGGCTCGGGCAGCCAGACCGCCAACACCATCCTCCTGCGCTCGCTCTTCAAAATGGGCATACCGGTCTCAGGCAAGAACCTCTTCCCCTCCAACATCCAGGGATTGCCCACCTGGTACACCATCCGCGCCAGCAAGGATGGCTTCACCGCCCGCAAGGATGATCCGGAGATCGTCGTCGCCATCAACCCGGCCTCCTTCCAGAAAGACCTCCAATCGGTGCTTCCGGGTGGCGCCTTCTTCTACGCAAACGACATCAAGCTCCCCATCGAACGCACGGATATCGCCGCCTACCCCATGCCGGTCAAGGAACTGGCCCGCACGGCGGATGTCTCCCCCAACCTGCGCGATTACATCGCCAATATGGTTTACGTGGGCATCCTGGCCCATATGCTGGGCATCAGCATGGATACCATCCACCAGAGCCTGGAAGTGCACTTCAAAGGCAAGGAGAAAGCCATCCAGTCCAACCTGGATGTGGTCAGGGCCGCAGCGGATTGGGCCGGCAAGAACCTGGTCAAGTTCGACCCGTTCTACGTGGAGCCGATGGATGGCACCTCTGGCCTGATCATGACCGATGGCAACACCGCCGCCGCCCTGGGTTCCATCTACGGCGGCGTGCAGTTCGCCGCCTGGTACCCCATCACCCCGGCCTCCTCCCTGGCCGAATCGCTCAACGATTACCTGCCCATCCTCCGCAAGCGACCGGATGGCAAACATACCTACGCCGTTCTCCAGGCCGAAGATGAGCTCGCTGCCATTGGCATGGCCATTGGGGCTGGTTGGGCCGGGTTGCGTTCCATGACCTCCACCTCCGGGCCGGGCCTGAGCCTGATGGCCGAATACAGCGGGCTGGCCTACTACGCCGAGGTGCCGGTCGTCATCTGGGATGTCCAGCGCATCGGACCCAGCACCGGCCTGCCCACCCGCACCGCCCAGGGCGACCTGACCTTCACCTACTTCATGGGCCACGGCGACACCCAGCATGTCATCCTGCTGCCCGGCTCGGCGGAGGAATGCTTCGAGTTTGGCTGGCGCGCCTTCGACCTGGCCGAGCGTCTCCAGACCCCCGTCTTTGTACTCAGCGACCTCGACCTGGGCATGAACCAGTGGATGGCCAGGCCCTTCCAATACCCCGACCAGCCCTTCGACCGCGGCAAGGTGCTCTGGGAGGCAGACCTCGAAAAGCTCAAGGGCGAGTGGGGCCGCTACCGCGACGTGGACGGCGACGGCATCCCCTGGCGCACTGTGCCCGGGAACCAGCATCCGGCCAGCGCCTGGTTCGGGCGCGGCACCGGCCACAATGAGAACGCCCAGTACAGCGAAGATTCCGGGGTTTGGCACGCCAACATGGAACGCCTGCGCCGCAAGTACGAGACCGCCCGCGGCCTCGTACCCAGGCCCGAGGTCGAGAGCAGCGGCCAGGAGATCGGCATCATCTATTACGGCTCCAACCAGCCTGCCGTCCAGGAAGCCCGTCACCTGCTGGCACAGGAAGGCATCCAAACCGATGCCCTGCGACTGCGCGCCCTGCCCTGCACGCCGGAACTGCGCCAGTTCGTGGATGAACACCCGTGCATCTACGTTGTGGATGCCAACCGCGACGGCCAGCTCAGGCAGATCCTGTCCATGGCGCTCCAGGATTCTTGCAGCAAGTTCATCTCCATCAGCCTCAGCGATGGCCTGCCCCTCACCGCCCGCTGGCTGAAGGATGCATTCCTCGCCCAGGAGGGCAAGTGACATGACCACACCTGCACCCACCCCCACCCCTGCCCAGACGAACCGCGCCGGCCTGGCCCGCGCCGATTACAAGGGCCTGCCCTCCACACTATGCCAGGGCTGCGGGCACAACTCCATCGCCAGCCAGATCATCGCCGCCTGCTACGAACTGGATATCGTCCCCGAAAAACTGCTCAAGTTCAGCGGCATCGGCTGCTCGAGCAAAAGCCCGGCTTACTTCCTCAACCGTTCCTTTGGCTTCAACACCCTGCACGGGCGCATGCCCTCCCTCGCCACCGGCGCCATGTTCGGTGACCTGGGACTGCGCGCCCTGGGCGTTTCCGGCGATGGCGATACTGCCTCGATCGGCATGGGCCAGTTCAAGCACATGGTGCGCCGCAACGCCCCCATGCTCTATATCGTCGAGAACAACGGTGTCTACGGCCTCACCAAAGGCCAGTTCTCGGCCACCGCCGAGGAGGGCCTGCAGCTCAAGCACCAGGG
>JBFYSM010000059.1:0-2520 GCA_041301605.1 Chloroflexota bacterium
GCCCTACCCCAGCCATTTTTAGTTCTCTGGGAATCGCCGAAAAAGGGAGGAAATTGGGGGTATGGGGCGGGCGAAGCCCGCCCCATACCCCCATATCTTCCCAGCATCACAGCAATTCCCAGAGAGTCCTATTTTTAAAATGCAACGAAGGTTCAACTTATTAAGGCGCGTCTGTCATCGCGATTTCATGCTATTATGCAATCATTCTTCAGGAGTGAATGCCATGTGCAAGAACACGAAACCCCGAACGACAACAGGAACCGGTGCAGCAACAGAGAAAAGCGAGAATTTATATGAGAACCTTTTCAATGCCATGGTCCTGGGAGTGGTATACCAAGACAGGGATGGAAATATCATCGATGCTAATCCGGCAGCCCAACGCATCCTTGGCCTGACACTCGATCAATTACAGAATCGCACTTCCATTGACCCTCGTTGGCAAACGATCCACAGCGATGGCTCGGCTTTTCCGGGCGAGACTCATCCTGCAATGGTTGCATTGAAAACAGGCGAGATCATCAGCAATGTTGTCATGGGTGTTTTCAATCCCCTGAAAGAGGCTTTCGTCTGGATCAATATCAATGCTATCCCGGAATTTCTCCCCGGTGAAAAGAAGCCTTTCCGGGTCTTTGCGACTTTCGAAGATGTTACCGAGCGCAAAGAGGCGGAAGAGAAATTGCGTGAAAGTGAAGAGAAATTCCGCAGCATTGTTGAACAAGTCAATGATGGTATTGCCCTAACCGATACACAGGGTAATATCATCGAATGGAATCGTGCCCAAGAAAAAATATCCGGACTGAGGAGGAAAGAGGTATTGGGATTGCCCATTTGGGAAATTCAATTCCGCCTTGCCTCTGTAGGACTAGATCTAAACCATAAGGAACATATTGTTACGTCCTTCCAGGAATTCTTTCGTACAGGGCAGGCCCCCTGGGCAAACCGCCTTTTTGAGCGGGAGATTCAACGCCCGGATGGCAATATTTGTTTTACCCAGGAGGTTGCGTTTTCAATCCGCAAGAAGAATGGTTTCATGGCTGGCAGTGTAACCCGTGATATCACGGAGCGTCTGCAAGCAGATAAAGCCAAGGAACTGGCAAATATTCGATACACTTCGTTGTTTGAACAAACTCACGATGCCGTCTTCATCCTGGACCTGGAAGGGCACCACCTTGCCGTCAACCAGCGTGCCGCCACAATGCTGGGATATTCAGCGGAGGAAATTCTCCACTTATCATTTTCGGATCTTTCAGCCCAATTGCCGGAAAGTCAGCAGGTGCTCGAAAGGCTTGTTTCGGGCGAAGAAGTGGGCTTGTACGAACGCATCTTCCGCAAAAAGGATGGCAGCCTCTTCCCGGTGGAGGTCAATGTTGAATTGGTATCCGACTCCGATGGCAAGCCACTTTACATCCAGAGTGCGGTACGTGACATCACTGAGCGAAAACGGATGGAAGAGAGATTGCTCGAAAACGAGGCGATCTTTGAGTCATTCATGGAACATAGTCCAGTTTACGTGTTCTTCAAAGACCGGGATATCCGCACCCTGCGCTTGAGCAAGAATTATGAGCAAATGTTGGGCATGCCCGTTAGTGATGCATTGGGGAAGACGATGGATGATTTGTTCCCATCTGACCTGGCCAAAAGCATGGTGGCCGATGACTTGCGGATATTGAATCAGGGCCAGAGGGTTGATGTGGTGGAAGAATTAAACGGGCGGATCCATGAAACGACCAAATTCCCAATTTTCAAAGACGGTGTGCCTCATATGCTGGCCGGTTTCACAATGGATATCACGGATCGCAAACTGGCGGAAGAGGAATTGCGTAAAAGCGAGGAACGTTATCAAACCTTTATCTCCCAAAGTTTCGAAGGGATATACCGCACCGAGTTCGACCATCCTATTGATGTAACGCTTCCGATTGAAACCCAAATCGATTTGATCTATGAGAATGCATACATGGCTGAATGCAACCAGGCCCTGGCAGATATGTATGGCCTCCCCTCTGTGGATGCTTTGATCGGGGTACGCTTGATCGACGCGCATGGGGGGAAAGACAATCCTGTAAATCGGGCTGTATTCAGGAAATTAATAGAAAATGGCTACAAATCCGTAAATGATGAAACCATGGAATATCGCGTGGATGGCAAGCCGATATGGTTCCTGAGCAATACCATTGGAACTGTCGAAAATGGTCAACTTGTCAGGTTGTGGGGTACTGCACTGGTCATCACGGATCGTAAACGGGCGGAGGAAGAATTGCGCCAGAGCGAAGCCAGCTTGAAATTCTCGCAACAGGTTGCACATGTTGGAAACTGGGCATGGGATACGGTCAAAAATCGAGTTACCTGGTCGGATGAAATGTACCGCATCTTTGGGCTGGATCCCGCCACTTTCGATGGCGACATCGATAAAATCGTTATGCAATCCGTCTATCCGGATGATCGTGAAAAAGTCATCGAATCAAATAAGGTGGTGCTGACCGAACAGAAGCCGGCTCCGATGGAATACCGTGTGATCTGGCC
>JBFYSM010000084.1:0-14346 GCA_041301605.1 Chloroflexota bacterium
AAAGGGAGGAACGCAACAGCTGATTCCCGATCACCCGTCCCGTTTGTGTAGATGGCAGGGAGTCAATCAGCTTGATTACATCCAAGCCGAACTTTTTTGTTCTGCGCTTTAATTCATCAGCGTTCATTCAAAACCTCCGCGGCCTTCAGACAATCACCAATCATCAATCCGCAATCATCAATGCTTTTCGAATATCTTCTGCTATCATCTTTCGTTTTATTTTTTCCAAAAAGAACGCCGGCCCCGCCTGCACATAGGATGGCAGCGCCCGCGCCCCGCGGAAGGTGAACTCGCCGCCGCGGATCTTGTACGTGGAACCAGCCGGGATAGCACGCGGCTCCCCGTTGCGCTTGGCAATGTAGTTGACGGCTCTGATCGCCACGTCACCCATTAATAAAAACACTTTGACATTCGGGAACAGGGCGATCTCTTTTTCGAGCAGGAAGGAGCAATTGCGAACGGTATCGGTCTGGATGCCATAGCCGGTCTTGCCGCACTTGACCGCCGTGGTCAGGTAGACGCCCAGGCCGAGGATATCCTGCATGGAACTCACCCTCGCCCCGGCGTCCTGGAAGGCCAGCAGGGTGGTCTGGGCGAAGAGGGCATTCGCTCCCGCATAGTAATAGTCGGCGGGGTTTTCCGGCGCAGCTTCGGAGATGAGCAGGATGGATACTTTGGCCGGGTCGATATCAATTGCCGGAATCAGATAACTCTCCCGGCGAACATCGGTGCAAGGGAAATCCTGGCAGAGAACGAACTGGTTTGGCTTCATTCCACCTTCTCCTTTCGAACAGAGGCGAACAGGCCGGAATCCTTGGTAATGTGAAAGACACCGCCATGCGTTTCCACTTCATGCGCGACGAATTCCCTGAACCGGGGCAGCCGTTCTGCAGGGATATCGACCCTGCCGGACAGGATGTAATCCACCAGGGCAGTGACGTCGGTCACTTCCAGGGCATCTTCGTAGCGGGCCAGCCTGATCCCTGTAAACCATTCTGAAAGCTGAACCTCACCGTTTTCGAGCAGGAACGAGTCGGTCCGGTTGCCCCAGAATGACAGCTCCAGGTCGAATTTGCTGAGCAGGTCGGCGATCTCGCCCAGGTGCCGCTTCCCACCTGTGGAAGCATAGAAGCGCCCGGCTGGTTTCAATGCTCTCCAGATCTCTGCCAGCGCGGCTGACTTATCGGGCACATGGTAGAGCATGTGGTTGGCGATGACCGCGTCAAAAATCTCACTCTCATAGGGGATGCTTTGAACGTCAATGACCTTGAACTGGAATTGGGCGTGTTTTCCCAGGTTGCGGCTGGCTTCATCCACCATCCCGGCAGAGAAATCCGAAAGGGTGACTTCCCAACCAGCTGGAAGGCGTTCCAGGTTCTCCAACCATAAGGTGCCCGCGCCACAGCCCAATTCCAATATCCGGCAGGCAGGAGGCAGGTTGAGTTGATCGAAAACCCAGCGCTGCCAGCCATAGGGATTAACGCTGAAACGTTCGTGGAGTCCCAAGCGTGTCTTTAGGTTGGAAGCATCCCGGTATTGTCTTTCGACGTATTGCGGGTCATCTATCTTTGCGTTAGGCATGGAGAGAATCCTGAATCCGAAATGTTGCCAAATCAACGTATTTCCCATCAATTTCGTACCCGACATAGTGCCGGGACGATTTCAGCGCGGCGATTGCGGTTTGACCGCTTCCCATGAACGGGTCTAACACAACCTCGTTCTCGAACGTATAAAGCTGGATCAACCGTCTCGGCAATTCCACCGGGAACGGGGCGGGATGCCCCACCTTGCGCGCTGGTTCCGCAGCGAAATTCCAGATCGATTTGTTGTATTCCAGGAACTCATCGCGCGTGATGGTGCTGGGGCGTTTGGTCGGGTTCTGGCGTTTGAAGGTATCCTTGCAGAAAACCAGGATGTACTCGTGCACATCCCGCAGGGTGGGGTTGCCGGCCGATTTCCACGATCCCCAGGCCGTGGATGGGGAGGCGCTGGCGGCCTTGTTCCAGATGATCTCGCCGCGCATCAGAAAACCCAGGTTAATGGCCTGTTCAGCGATGAAGGCGTGCAATGGGATGTACGGCTTACGACCCAGGTTCGCCACGTTGATGCACATCCGCCCACCAGGGACAAGGACGCGGCGGGTCTCTTTCCAGACACGCTCGAGAAAATACAGGTAATCCTCCAGTGATAAATTCTCATCGTATTCCTTGCCGACGTTGTAAGGGGGAGAAGTGACCATCAAATGCACCGAGCAATCCGGCAACTCGGTCATCTCCTCTGCGGATTTACAAAAGATGCGGTTTAGCGATTCTTCCGGAATGGGGTTTTCCACATAATCCACCTGCTGCTCCTTCGGCTGGTTGTCATAAAGTCTTCCAGCATAGAACGCGGACGAGTCATGGCCAACCCGGCCGGGAGTTCCAAATGTGGAGGTTTTGGTGGATTTTCGTTTGCTCATGGTTTTCAACACGAACGATCAGGAAAGGACTGTATCCTTCGTGTTATTCCTTTTTCTCAGTTTTGTCGGATTTCCTCATCAACCCCGAGCGCTCGGCCAGCAGGACGATGAAGCCGGAGAGCATCCCGATGCCGATGATGATGTAGAAGATGGTGAAAATCTTCCCGGCGGCGGTTTGCGGGGAGAAATCTCCATAGCCGACCGTGGCCAGCGTGGTGATGGAAAAGTAGATTGCGTCGAGGAAAGTCCAGTGCTCCACACGGGCATAGAACCAGGAGCCGAGCAGGATGATGGCAAGCAGCCACAGGAACAGGTTGCGGAAATCCTTGTCCTTCAGACCGTTCCACAGGCCGTGGAAGAAGCGGTAGAGCAGGAGGAAGAATGCTGGCATGAGAGTCTCCTTTTCGGTGAAAGAGCTTTCAACACAAAGGGGTAACAAAGGTTTTTATAAAAATCTTCGTGATCCTTTGTGCCTTCGTGTTTAAACCACCTCCCCCAGCGCCCCAAGCACGGACATCAGCGTTGGGTAGTCATCTCGCAGGAGGGTGATCAGTTCGCGGTTGGCGTCTTCAACCCACTTTTCGTTTTTCGTCTTTTGTCTTACCTGCAGAACATGCGCCGCCAGCACCTCGCCAACCGGGATATCTTTGGCCTGCAGGATGTGGCGGAAATAGCCGAAGCGCCCGGCGCTGGTGAACTTCGCCAGTTCGGCATCCGAGCACAGATAGATGACATCCAGGCTCAACGGCGGGCGCGGCGGCAGGAGATGGAAGATCTTCCCGCCCTGCTCATACCCCACCGCGAGCACCGACATCTCGACCGGGACGATGCGGTTGACGCGGCTGTCGGCAATGGTCGCATCATCCACCTGGCCGGCGGTGACCAGTTGGCGCACGAGGCCATCGTCGTCGATATGAATGTCATGAATGATGCCGTAGATCTTGTAATCCTCGGTCAGCGGCGCGCAGACCAGCGCCCCGAAAGCCGGGGCCTGCAATTGCGAAACGCTGCAGCCGGCAATGAAGCCGGTCGTTCCGGCGCGCAACAAACGTCCAATCTCGTAAGTGATCATCGTTTGTAACTCCCTTTATTCCCGCCCTGGTCTTTGGCGGTTTGTTTTCCTGATTTGTCTTCCATCTCGATGCCCTTGTCACGCAGTTCATGGGAAAGGAGTAGTTCCACCTGTTCCTTTTCGTCGAACGAGACTTTGGCCGTCTCATGGGCACGGTGCAGGATGTACGGATACGGTTTCGCTCCCAGCAGTCTGCTCTGTTGGACCAAAATGCCGTGCAGCAGGCTGAGTTTCTGTGGATCGTCAACCACCCATTGGGGCAATTCCACCCGGGCAATGGACGGTTTCCCGGTCACACTCACGTTCAGGTAGAAGAAATGGATGGCCCGCCCTCCACTGTAGCGTGGCCTCGAACTGGATTGCATGGCAAATACAGCCGATCGCTCGCCAGGTTTCAGCACTTTACCGAACAGCCAGCGATCGGTCACACCCAGCAAGGGATGGTAATCGCGCAGAGCTTTCAGGTTATCGTCGGTTGCAATCGCGATTTCGAGCAGGCGGGCCACCAGGTCGGCGGCGGGTTTGTCCACGTAGCCGCCCAGGGTTACATCCTGGCTGTTGAGTTTGTCGAGGTCATCCAGGTATTTGCGCAGGAATTCCTGGTAACTGCCGGCGTTGGCGGGGTCTTTGGCTCCCCACAGTTCCACGGGGCCATCCGTCAGCGCCACCACCGGACCCGGAACCTGCCGCGCCAGTTCGAGCAGGACGGTGCGCTCCCGGGCGTCACGTCTCAGGGCGATCCCGCCTTCATCGAGCGTGAAACCGGTTTTTTCATCCCGCAAATTGTCTTCGTAGAGCAGTTCGCTTTCGGTGAAGATCCGGGGAGCATCGCCCGAACCGGTGCGCAGGGACACCGCGCCGATGTTGACCAGTCCGTAGAGCAGGCTTTGGTGGCGGTCAGGGACGATCTGGGAGCCATCGATGGCGATCAGGGTGGCGGCATCCGGGTTGGGGCTGGCTGGCTGACGGGTCAGCAGGTTCTCGGTCCGCGGGGAGGCGCAGCGCAGGTTGGGGTCGATGTCGCGTGCGACCCGCTCCACTTTATCCCGCAACAGGTCCAGGTCCGCGGCGTGGGTCTCCAGCAGGTTCCAGGCGCGGTCCCGTACTCGCTTTAAGTTTTCATCACGGATACGGGCCCCCTGGCCGATCTCGCGTATCTTGGTGTAAATCTGTTGGAAGTCGATGGACACTGGATTTGCCTTTTTAGAACATTTGTCCCAATTCTACAGGTAAATCGAGTAAAATACAAGTCACAGCAGGCGTCGGGAACTTTTTCCCAGGTTGGAGCGTCTGCATGGGTGTTATACCATATCCCTATTCCATGTTTGGAGGAACTATGCGTTCAAAACTTTTCTTACTGGTTTCGGTGCTCATCCTTTCCCTGGTGCTGAGCGCCTGCTCCGGCACCGCCGCGGGCGGGAACCCAACCGCCACCCGCAACCTGACGGTCAATGGTGTCGGGACGGTCTACCTGACCCCCGATGTGGCTTATATCTACGTTGGCGTCCACACCGAAAATGAATCCATCTCCGAGGCTGTTGCAGATAACAACGCCAAGGCCCAGGCTGTTGCCGCCGCATTGAAAACGTTCGGCGTGGAGGACAAGGATATCCAGACCTCCAATTTCAGCATCTGGCCTTCGCAGCAATACGATCCGTTGACCGGCGAAATGACCGGCTCAATCTACATGGTCGACAACTCCGTATATCTGACCGTGCGCGACCTGGACAAGTTGGGTGAACTGCTGGAAGCCGCCATCGAAGCGGGTGCCAACAGCATCAACAGCATCCAGTTCGATGTGGCGGACAAGACCGCCGGCCAGATCGATGCCCGACAGAAGGCAGTGGAAAATGCTACCAGCCTGGCCGGTGAACTCGCCAGCATCTCGGGCGTCACACTGGGCGAAATCCAGACCATCTCGTACTATGACAGCCAGCCATATGCTTATTCCAGCTATGGGATGGGCGGTGGCGGCGGTGGCGCAGAAGCTGCAGTAGCTCCGATTGCCCCCGGTCAATTGACCATGAGTGTAACGGTGACCATCACCTACGAATTGAAGTAAACCCCATTTCATCGACAGCGGCAGGGACACGATGCTCTCGTGTCCCTGTCTGATTATTATGAATGATGTTGGTTACGGCTGATCTGCGCGGGGCGGACGATTGTTCTTCCAGAATTCCCGGATGGTATCCTTGAGCGCCTTGCCGGTGCCATCCATCGTTGCCCGGAAGTCACGCAGGTGCTGGCTGAGTTCCTTGATGGTTTCCTTGGCCTGCTCAGGATCGGTCACCTTGCCGTTCTCATCGAAACCCTTGTGCGAGGTGATAATGCCGTTGGCAGACTGGTGGATCGGGCGGGCATCCTGAATGGCGGCTTCGAAGGCATCCAGGGCTTCCTGGACAGCGGAGGCATCCAGGCTTTTTTCGGTGGCCTTGTCGATCAGGTTCTGCACACGGTCGATGAGCGTATCGGCGTTGTCGATGATCTTTCCCTGGCGTTCATAGGCGGCCAATTGGCGGGCCCAGATGCGCTCCAGGAGGGCAGTCCGTTCCTTGGTGCTGACGGGCGGATCCGTTTCCTCGCTCGATCCGGCGGCATACACATCCACGACAGGCAGGGCGGCAAGGCCGATCCCCAGGATCATGATAACGAGCATGGCTTTCTTGATAAAGACAGGCAGCTTGGACATTGTTTTTTCTCCTTTTTTGCTTCGTGAGTTATGTCTTGCTTACAATGCTCATTTTAGGATAAGCCGGTTATCAGCATATGATGCGGCTGTAAAATCATTGTAAATTCTGCCGGGCAGGAACCCGGAACTTTTCCCGGGATCCATCGTCTAGAATTGAAGAAATATGTAACTTCTCAATAAATAGGGGAACATGGAGGTTGTGGGGTCGGCTTCGCCACCCCCACAACCCCCGCCCCCCAAGTTATTGAGATGATTCAGAAATTTACTCGATACGGAAATGGAGTTGCAGATGTTAAAACGAAACCTTTTTATCCCCCTAACCCTGATGCTTGTCATCCTCCTGGGCGCTTGCAGCCCATCCCCATCGGTCGTGGGATTGCAATTTCCACAACGCACGCTGGTTGTTACCGGCATGGGAATGGTCGATTTAATCCCGGATGTGGCGTACATCTACGCCGGTGTCCATACTGAGGATGCCAGTGTTGCTGATGCTGTTTCAGCCAATAATGCCAAAGCCCAGGCAGTCATGGCCGCCTTCCGGCGCTTTGGCGTGGAAGGTAAGGATATCCAGACAACGAATTTCAGCATCTGGCCGCAACAGCAATATGACAAGGATGGCCAATTGACCGGCACAACCTATGCGGTGGATAATACAATCTATGTTACAGTTCGTGATCTGGAGAAACTGGGAGACTTGCTCGAAGCAGGCATCGAAGCGGGCGCCAACAGCATCAACGGCATCCAATTCGATGTGGCCGATAAGTCACAGAGCATCACCCAGGCTCGGGAAGCCGCTGTGACAAATGCCCGCCAGCAGGCCGAAGCATTGGCCGAAGCCACAGGTGTCACCTTGGGCGATATCCAAACCATCTCGTATTACGACAACATCCCAACCCCGTACACCTATACATCCAGCGGTAAAGGGGGCGGCGGTGTCATGACGGTTCCGGTATCCTCCGGGCAGATGCAAATCACAACCACCGTTACAATCTTGTACGAATTGAAGTAAACGCTATATGAGACAAAAAGACTCACCTGCAGCAGGGTTACATCCCTGCTTCAGGTGAGTTTTTTTCAACAAAACCTCAGGCTGGCCTGTAAGCCGCATTCTGTCCAGCAGTAGGTTTCCGGTTTACGCCCGCAGGTTTCATCCCGGCTCTCTGCCTGGGCGATCATCTCTCTGGACAGCGCGTTGCCGCACTGTTCTAGCGACCTACCCGGGACTGGCTCTCTCCACCAGAGGAGGAGCACGTGGGGTGACGAGCAGCCTCCCATCGTCCTCAGACGAAATCGTCCCTTCTTGGTCTTGCTCCCGGCGGGGGTTACCTGGCCGCCCGCATTACTGCGGACGCCGGTGGTCCCTTACACCACCTTTTCACCCTTGCATCCTCACCCCAGAGAGGGTGGAGATGCGGTCTGTTTCTGTGGCCCTTATCCGGCAGGTTAACGCCTCACGGCGGTTTCCCCGCCCCGGGTGCTATCCGACGCCGTGCTCTATGGAGTGCGGACTTTCCTCGGCGCCGACAACGCAGCGCCGCGACCGCCCGTCCAGCCTGAGGGTGATTCCATCATACACGCTTTGGATGGGGGAGTCAACGGTATGTTCAATAAATTTCCTGGAAGAGTAATTCCCTGAAAAACCCAAAAATACTTGACAAAAAAGAACAAGTGTTCTATACTCTGGGCGCGATTAGAACGTGTGTTCTAATCCTCTTATCCGCTAGCTTCCAAAAGGAGGTCGTGATGAACACATCCACTACTTACCGGAATCACCAGGGGATCTCTTCAATGTTGAAGGGCATACCGATCCGGCGCGGCATGGCCTGGGGAGCCATGATCATCGGTGCATTACTGGCATTCGAAATCTTCAACTTCAGCACCACCGAGTTCGCCTTGAACGATGTATTGGGCGATTTACGCTTCCTGGGCATCCGCTGGGCGACGATCCTCTCGATTGCCTTCTGTGGGATCGATTTTGCCGGTATCGCCCGCCTCTTCACGCCAGAGAAAGGCCGCGATGAACCCGCCGAGGTCTGGTACCTGTTTGGAGCCTGGCTCTTGGCAGCAGCCATGAACGCCATGTTGACCTGGTGGGGTGTGTCGGTTGCTATCGTCAGCCATACCAGCCAGGCTGGCGGCATTGTAGTCAGCAACGCCACACTGACTAAGGTGATTCCAGTTTTTGTCGCTATCATGGTCTGGCTGATCCGGGTACTGATTATCGGAACCTTTTCGATTGCAGGGGAACGCTTGTTCAGCCAATCCGATGTCCGGTCTGGCTTCCAGCCTGCCACCCGAACCACCTCGACGGTCAACAACACCGCCCATCCCCGCCCAGCGATCAATACCGCCCTGCGACCGGCTTCCAAGATCGCCCGCCCTGAATCGAATTACCATCAGGAGCCTACCTATCACAACCTTTCATACAGTGCTCGCTCTGCCCGTGATATTGAACACGCGGAGAGCAAGTACCAGTAACGCGAACTCCGGACAATGTCTACCCGTCTGTCCGTCCCTCCTTCCGAACAGGCAGCCGTTGAAGAATCAGGCGGCTGCCTGACTGCCTTGCTGATCCCTGTGATGGCGATTGGCCTGGTCAGCATCGTCATGATGTGCGTCTTCGGAGGATTGACGGTTCCCCCAGCACCGAGTTCGAACGCACTGGCTGCACCAGCCGATGCAATCCTTGTTGCACCCAGCCCAGAAGGCGTTGTCCAGGGTACGGGCGGATTGTCGCGTGTTTTTACAGTTGAAGTCCAACATTGGAATGATTCGATCCTTAAATGGGCCTCGGAAACTGGCCTGGACCCGAACCTGATTGCCACCGTGATGCAGATCGAATCCTGCGGCGACCCGCGGGCGGTCTCACGCGTCGGGGCGATGGGATTGTTCCAGGTGATGCCTTATCACTTCTATGGGGACGATGATCCTTACAATCCCGAAACAAATGCCGCCCGGGGGTTGGCCTACCTCCAAAAATCCATCACCAAATCCGGAGGGGATGTGCGCCTGGCTTTGGCGGGATACAACGGGGGTGTTGGAGTGATCGGCCGTTCAGAAAACGCCTGGGCAGCAGAAACCCAACGGTATGCGTATTGGGGGAGTGGCATTTATGACGAGGCCATCCAGGGTGCAACCGAAAGCACCAGGTTACTCGAATGGCTGGCAGCCGGCGGCGCAAGCCTATGCCAGCAAGCCCACCAGCGGCTTGGGTTACCCTAATTCTTACCAGAATTCAACGGTAAATAGATACAGAACGTTGTCCCCTGGCCTTCTTTCGAATCAACCTCGATTTGTCCCCCGTGATTGTTGACAATCCAATATGCGATCGAAAGCCCCAGGCCAAAGCCGCTGATCTTGGCGCGTGTGCGTGACTTCTCGGCACGATAGAATCGCTCGAAAATATGAGGTAGATCCTCTGCCGGTATACCCGAACCAGTATCCCGCACGATGAGCCTGGCCTGGTTGCCAACTTTAACCAGGCTCAGGAACACTTCCCCTCCATCGGGTGTGTATGTGATGGCATTCGAAACCAGGTTGAGCAGTACCTGCTTGAGTCGATCGTGATCCCCCCGAACGAGCACCTGATCGATATCGGTTACCTTCACCTGCACACGGTCGCGCGCCAGGATGGCCATTTCTTTCGACACTGCCAAGAGCAGGGTATCCAACTCCACGAGTCGCATTTCGAGCGGCAATTTGCCCGATTCAACCTGGATGAGGGTCAGCAAGTCGCCAACCATGCGCGTCAGGCGGTCGGCTTCCTGCTCGATGCTGGCCAGGGATTCTTCATCAATTTCCCCCATGCGTCGCATCAGGTTGGCATTGCCCTTGATGACTGTCAGGGGAGTGCGCAATTCATGGCTGACATCGGCCAGGAACCGCTGCTGGGAAGTGAACAACCGCTCGAGCTGTTCGAGGGTTTCGTTGAAGGCTGAGATCAATTTCCCCATTTCGTCATCCGCCTCTTCACTGTAGGGGATGCGCCTTGAAAGGTCGTCGGCGCGGGTGATCTGCAGAGCAGTTTCCGTAACTGTTTTGAGTGGAGATAGGGCCTGGCCGATGCCGAACCAACCGGCCAGTCCGGCCAGGATCATGGAGAGGAGAGCTGCAACCAGGATCATGTAAACCAGGTCATCCAGTGCATTGTCGAATAAGGCCAGGCTGGTCGCAACCTGCAAGATTCCAATCGGCCTTTCACCTGCCTCCAACGGAACAGTCAGTACGCGCATCCGGATATCTTCCATGTAGACATTGCCATATACGACCCGATTGAATTGCAGCCCGGATGGATCAAGCGCGGTGGGGAGACCGCTGATCTCACTTGAGGCATCCTTCAAGGTGCCGTCAATATTCCATAATTGATAGAGAACATTGGCTGAAAGGTTTTTAAATTGCGGGAATACAATATTTTCCAACCCATCCCGGTTATTCTTATTGGTCACTTCCAGGATATTTGTGACCGTTTGCTGGAGAAGCATGTCGGCATTGTTGATGAAAATAAAACCAACCAGGATGTACACGAGCACGCCAAACAGCAGCAGGATTCCTCCCGTCAATGATGCATATAGGATTGCCAGCCTGGCACGTAACGACATACCTGTTGGGATATCAGCAATTGGCTTAGGGCGTCTCGCGTAGCACGTACCCCACACTGCGCACGGTATGGATCAGGCGCGGCTCATTGCCCTCTTCCAGCTTTTGCCGCAGGTAACGGATGTAAACTTCCAACACATTGCTCTCACCACCAAAATCATATCCCCAGACGCGGTCGAAGATGATCTCGCGCGTCAACACCTGGCGAGGATGGCGTAGGAAGAGTTCCATCAATTCGAACTCCTTGGCTGTCAACTGGATGTGACGGGTGCCACGGGTTACGATGCGGGAACTGGTATCCATCATCAGATCGGCAAATTTGTAGATCTGAACCCGTTCGGCCTGTGTACGACGCAGCAATGCCCTAATGCGGGCCAGCAGTTCTTCCAGATCGAAAGGTTTGACCATGTAATCATCCGCACCGGCATCCAGCCCCTGGACGCGATCGCTGATGGTATCCTTGGCAGTCAGCATCAGGATGGGAAGGCCACCAGCCAACCGCAACCGGCGACAAACCTCCAATCCATCCATGCCCGGCAACATCCAATCCAGAATGACCAGGTCTGGGTGGTGGTCACGGGCCAGGTTCAAACCCATGCGACCATCGGTAGCGACATCAACTGTGTAGCCCTCATAAGAAAGGCCGCGTTGGAGAAGCTTTAGGATGGCTGGGTCGTCTTCGATAATCAGGATGCGCTCATTCATAACTGCCTCCAACCAAAATATACCACAAAGGACAAGTTTCGAGAAAACTGTTTTATGGGTTCTCTGGGAATCGCCGGAAGAGGAAGTAAATTGGGGGAATGGGGCGGGCTTCGCCTGCCCCATTCCCCCATATCTTTCCATTCATCACGACAAGTCCCAGAGAGCTGTTTTATGTTAGAATTCGCGCGCATGCGTCGGGTTTATCTTCTGTTCGTGAAACGCTTCCTCGACTGGTTTGCGGCCATCTTGATCACCATCCTGCTCTTGCCCATCCTGGCGGTGGTGGCTTTATGGATCCGGTTGGATTCACCCGGCCCGGTATTGTTTATCCAGAAACGGTTGGGGTGGAAGGGGAAGGTATTCGATCTCTACAAATTCCGGACAATGACCGATTGCCCACGGATCCCGAACCGGGAAATAATTGGCCATAACCCGGATTTGACCCGGTTGGGGTTCTGGTTGCGCCGCTTCAAGGTGGATGAGATCCCACAACTCCTCAACATCATCAAAGGCGATATGTCCTTCATCGGTCCCAGGCCCGCGCTAACCGAACAACTTGCAGAATATGATGAAATCTCCAGGAAACGCCTGGATGTGCGCCCTGGCCTGAGCGGACTGGCACAGGTGCATGGCAACATTCACCTGACCTGGCCGGAGCGCTGGAGATATGATGTGCAGTATGTAGAGAAGGCATCCTTCCTGATGGATGTTTCCATTTTCTTCCGCACCCTGGCAGTCGTCATCATGGGTGAACACCGCTTCCTCAACAAACCACCGGAGGAAAGCAATGGTTGAGCGTTCTGATCGACCGCGTATTGTCCTGGCCGGCAGTGTGGGGAGCACCCGCCGCACCCTGGCTGCCCTGATTCGCCACCGGCTGAACGTCGTGGGTGTACTTGGCCTGCGAGTGGAGAAATCCGCAAATGTCAGCGGATATGCTCGCCTGGATGACCTGGCCAATGCAGCCTCCATTCCATATGCTGAATTTGACAACATCAATACCCCGGAAACCATCGCGATGGTCCAGGAGTGGTCACCGGATGTCTTGTTCGTGGTAGGCCTCTCGCAACTGGTCGGGCCTGAACTGCTGGCACTCCCCCGCCTGGGTTGTGTGGGCTTCCACCCCACCCACCTGCCCGAAGGGCGCGGCCGCGCCCCCGTGGCCTGGTTGACGATGGAGAATCGTCCTGGTGCAGCCACCTTCTTTGTAATGGATGAAGGTGCAGACTCTGGGCCGATCCTCGCCCAGGAACCGTTCGAAGTGACCGGACAGGATTATGCCAGTGATGTGATCCGCAAGCTGGAAGATGCCATCGATGTTGCCCTGGATCGCTGGCTGCCCCACCTGAACGCCGGCGAATGGGAGCCTCTCCCGCAGGATGACCGGAAAGCCACCTATTACGGCCGCCGCTCGCCCAGCGACGGGTTGATCGATTGGAACCGGCCGGCGAGGGAAATCCTGGCCCTGGTCCGGGCAACCTCGCATCCGCACCCGGGCGCATACACCTATGCCGGTGGTGAAAAAATGATCATTTGGAAAGCGTCGCTGGAGAAAACGATCCCCTATCGTGGCGTACCAGGCCGCATCCTTGTGGTGGATGAGCACAAAGGTTTCCTGGTCCAAACCGGGGACGGCTTGCTCTGGCTGGAACAGGTCGAGGCGGTGACAGTTGGAGAAAGTCGCCCGGAATTACGGTTGGGGATGAAGCTGGGCTATGTTGTGGAGGATGAGATCAACAAGTTAGCCAAACGCATCCAGATCCTGGAAGAACGCCTGTCCAGGCTGGAAAACGAAGGAAGGGAAAAAACATGAACATTCTGGTGATTGCTGCCCACCCGGATGACGAGGTGCTGGGCTGCGGCGGGGTGATTGCCCGCCACGCCGCCCAGGGGGATGAAGTCCACGTGCTGGTGGCCACACGCGGCATCCCGGAAATCTTTGCGCCGGAATTCATCGAAGAGATTCGCCGGGAACTCAAGGCTGCCCATCAAATCTTGAAAGTAACAGAAACGCACTTCCTGGATTTCCCGGCCCCCAAACTGGATGTGATCCCCGGCCATGAGCTGGCGGATGGGATCAAGAAAGTCATTTACACCCTGCGTCCGGGAACGATCTATCTGCCGCATGGCGGGGATATCCACCTCGACCACCGGGCGGTCTATATGGCCGGCCTGGTAGCGGCGCGTCCATCCAGCAATTGCCCGGTGAAAAAGATCCTGTGCTATGAAACCCTTTCCGAAACCGAATGGGCGCCCACCGCTTTGGATAGCGCTTTTGTTCCCAACGTTTTCGTCAATATAACAGACTATCTCGATGTCAAGTTGCAGGCCATGGCCTGTTATCGCACCCAGTTGAAGGAGCCTCCGCACTCACGTTCGCTGGAAACGATCCAGGCATTGGCCACCTTGCGCGGGTCAACAGTCGGTTTCTTTGCGGCCGAGGCTTTCACGCTGGAAAGACAGATCACCGATTAGACGAAGGCAGGCTTGGGGATGAGGGGGGAATGGGAAGGGAGGAGTTGAGAATGGATGGCAGGGCTAGGCAAAGTGGCATGCCACCAGGTGGCCCGGGCGCACCTCGCGCAAGGGTGGCTCCGTCAACGTACAACGCTGTTCCGCGAAAAGGCAACGGGTATGGAATCGACATCCCCCTGGCGGCTGGGCCGGGCTGGGCAGATCGCCAGACAGGATGATGCGCTTCCGGCGCATCTCGTACACCGGGTCCGGGATGGGGACTGCAGAGAGCAATGCTTTGGTATAGGGGTGGAGCGGGGATTCATACAGCCTTTCGCGGCTGGTCAATTCCATGATCTTCCCCACGTACAT
>JBFYSM010000098.1:0-5167 GCA_041301605.1 Chloroflexota bacterium
TGAATCAAAAACATCCTGCAGAAGCGCTTTCCGCAGGATGTTTTCTGTTGGAAGTTATCCCGCAGGATATAGAAAACCGATTGCAGCCAGGGGCAGGAATACGATCAAGACGGCTGCAACACCCGCCCACAATCCGTGGCCTTGCCGTTCATCAGCCAAATATAAGGATGGAAACATCCCTTCCACCTTCCAGCGCGGGCCGCCGAACCACGCAAAGAGCAGCCCGCCCAGCAGGCCGCCGATATGTCCCCAGTTATCAATGCCGGGAGACATTCCTAGAAACAGGTTGACAGCTGCCACCATTACAATGTTCCCGATGGCACGATTGGCCTGCTGGCCCAGTAATTTGCGGTTCTGGTACAGGAAAATACCCTCTGCTGTGATCAGTCCAAAAATGGCCGTGGATGCGCCCAGAGATGCCGCCGGCGTTAGAACAAAGGAGAGTACATTCCCGGCAAAGCCAGCCAGGAAGTACAAGGCCGCGAAACGCAGGTGTCCGAAGCGCGGTTCCAGCCCGCGGCCAAATGCATACAGCGCATACATGTTGAAGCCAATATGATAGATCGAACCGTGCAGGAAAACGGGCGTGATGAGCCTCCAGATTTCACCGGCTCGAATATCCGGCCCATCCTTGATACCAAGGAGAGTCAGCTGGTCAGTATGAAACAAAAGTGGACCAGCTATCTGACCCAGATAGATCAGGATGGTTACTGCGATAAGGGCATAGGTAACATAAGGCTTGACGATCGGAAGGCCAACCCGCACAAACTGGGGCTGCTGGGGTTGATAGGGGGCAGGTTCAGGAAAATCACTCATGTTCACCTCGATAAGTCTTGTATTGTACCGCGTTATGGCATCAAAAAAACGCGGGATGAGCGACGCCCATCCCGTATTTTGGTTTACGTTGTTTACCCGACGATCAGCCTGCCAGCGCCTCCCGCAGCCATTGGCCAACCTCATCCGGGGTGGGGGTGCGCCCGGCGCAAACCAATTTTTCATTAACTACCAGGCTCGCATTCACGAACACGGGCGTATATTTGCTGATCTCGCTGGCAGAGGCAATATCGGCGATCTGGATTTCAACTCCTGGATAATCCCGACTCAGTGTGTTCCAGGCAGATGTGACGATCCGCCGGACCGCGTAACGCGCCGGCTTGCGATAGCCGAGGATCTTGACATTGAGCATGGATGAGGTCTCCGTTGATTGTGGGAAATATCACACACATTTTACTGTATTTTCCAGTTGGATAGTTCTCCCCCTGAGCGGAAGATTTCCCCTGCCAAAATTGGATAAATTTTGTATAAATTTTGTCCAACCTCTCGATTCATGGAGGGTCAATGACAAACCAACATGCTTTCGATTTGGATACCGCCCACCGCTTCTTCGCCGTGGAATGTTTCAACAAAGCCTGGGATCTGCTGGATAATCCTGCCTGCACCCAAGATAAAGATGAGGAAATGTTGCGCCTGGGTTTCGCCTCCTACTGGCACTGGACACAGCATCCGGACTGTGAACCGGGAAACCTGTCGATCAGCTACTGGCAGCTCTCCAGGATCTATGCAGTGCTGGGTCAGGCTGAAAATGCCCGCCGGTATGGCGAACGCTGCCTGGAAGTCAGCCAGCGGGAAGGCATGCTGCCTTTCCAACTTGGATATGCCTATGAAGCCCTGGCGCGTGCTGAAAGCGTGGCAGGGAATGCATCCAAGGTGAAGGAATACTTGGCCTCTGCCCGCCAAGTGGTTGAACGGATGACCGATGAGGAAACCAGGAATCAGTTGCTGGCTGACCTGGAAACGATCCAATAAAAAACGCCCGGACTTCGTTGAAGTCCGGGCGGAACTTTACCAGGCTCTAACAGTCCTGAACCGCCGCACCAGGGCGCGCACCCACAGGATGCCATCGTTGACCAACCCTGTCCGGCCGGATTTCGACCAGCGAGCCTCGCTTTCGGCAGTCAACTGGTGGATCTGGCTCATGATGCTGTTCGAGATTTCAGCCACGCGTTGGCGGTCTTCCACATCGCCATCGAAGTACATGGGCTCACCCACAGTGACGGTATAGGGCCCATGCAGGTACCAGTAACCGACCGTTCGTTTCCCACTCATGCCCGAGACGATGCGGTAACTCCACTCGCGCTTGATGTGGATGCCGACCGGGATGACCGGCACGCCGGTGGATAACGCCAACCGCGCTGCGCCGGTTCGGGGTTCCCGGAAGCCGCCTTCCTGGGGGCTGAAATCGCCCTCCGGGAAGATGGTCACCGAGCGGCCATTTTTTATGGTGCGTTCTGCATGCTCCAATGCCCGCCCGCCTTGTTCCGGCACAACCGGGATCTGTTCGATCTTGCGCAGGAAGTCGCCTAGGAGGGGCACCGTGAAGGCATTGACCGAGATGAGCACGCTCATCGGCTGTGTGGAGACAAGGTGGATCAGGAAGGGATCGGTGGCGCTGGGATGGTTGGCTACGAACAGTTTCGGGCCGGGAGGAAGTTGCTCGTGCCAGAGCATATCCAATTTAAGCACGATGCGGGCATAAGCCCGGATCAGGTGATAGCCGATGGTGTGAAGCAGGCGATGGCGCATGAAGGTATCTCCATTAACTTGAATGATGTTTATAACCCTTGCAGTGAGGTTTCGGTTTTGCAGCTAACAAGATTGAGAACAGTCAAAACATCCACACAACCCCTCTGGAGGAGGGTATAAAACCCCTCTCCAGTAGGGTTACCCTTGCCGGGCAAGAGCTAAAATATGGTTAGCGTTTTCATTCTTTCTCTGCCAAACACGAGAACAGACCGGAACTGGGGAGGCACCGGTCTGTTTTCGTTGGAATTCATGTTGAAGTAGGTGATCAATCCCATCCATCCCCCGTATAGCCGCACATCCCTACCCGCGGGGAGTTGACGACAGGTAACAGCATATCTTCTCCGCATTCGTGCTTCCGGGCACATCGCTTGCAAACCCAGCCTTTGCCCATGTACATGCAGGAACCACATACCAGCTTGGCTGGCTTTCCACATACCTCGCAGGGGATTTCAGGTGGCAGGTTGCGTGCCAGCACACGGATTTCCTTGCTTTGCTCGAACCTCTGGCTTTCTGCGATCACCTTCAATCTCAAGTCGGTCGTTGTGCCGAAATCATATTCATGGTGGAATTTCAGGCCAGGTTGAAAGATGGAGTACAACTTTACATTCATGCTCCTGGTTGGTTGAGATGGCCCAAAGAAATCCTTCCACATGGCATCCACCATGCCGGTATCCAGTTCGTAACGAACCCCTTCGATGGTAAAGGCACTCAGATGGCCGCAGCATTCCAGCCAGATGTCACGCAAGAATTGGTCAAGATCCCCCAAAGAAATCGAGGCTGGGACTTCCAGGTGCATCCAGTATTCGGGACGCCAATCCCCATCCACGCTCAACAACCAGGTTTTTTGCTTCTTGCCCCCTGCGGGTACTGCCTGCTTGTCTTTGCAGGTTTTGATGTGGCGGGTCATGGCTGCCTTGTTGAAAGTGCCTCCGCACAGGCTGCATGTTCCAGGGTAGGTGGCTCTCGTTGTCATTTGTCTATTCCTTTCCTGCCGCTTTTGCCCGTTCGAGCACATTTTGCGCCGACTTGAGCAGCGGCATGTCGATCATTTTACCATCAAGGGCATAAGCCCCCTTGCCTTCCTTCTGGCTGGCATCGAAGGTTTCCACGATGCGCCGGGCGTGGGCAATAGCCTCATCGCCGGGGGTGAAGGCCTCCTGCACCGGAGTGACCTGGTCCGGATGGATGACCTGCTTCCCGGCGTAGCCCAGTTGTGCCCCAAAGGCGGCCTCGCGCCGCACCCTTTCGATATCCCGGAAATCGATCGTGACGATGTCGATCGCCTGCAAGCCATAGGCCGCCGCCGCGGTGACCACCGCCTGGCGCGCATAGAGCAATTCAAATGCTTCCAGCGTGCGCGTGGCGCCAATGCTGGCTGCGAAATCCTCCCCGCCGAAGATGAGGCCATCCAGGCGCGGGTGGGAGGCGATCTCTTTCAAGTTCAGTATGGCTTTGGCAGTCTCCACCCCCACCAGCATGCGGACCGAGTTGACCGGCCAGCCGTATTGCAGTTCGGCGGCTTCGATGATCTCGCTCTCCCACTGGATCTGGCCCAGTTCATCGATCTTGGGGACCACGATCCCAGCCGGATGGAAGGGCAGCACAGCTTGGATGTCATCTTTTTCGAGCCCGGAGCCGACCGCGTTGATGCGGGCCAGCCTGTCAGATGAACCGAAATCCAGTTCGCGCAGGGCGGCCGCGATGGTCGCGCGCGCCTCGGCCTTGCGGTTGAGGGCCACGCCGTCTTCCATATCCATGCAGATGCAATCCACGTGGAGTGTAATGGCTTTTTCGATCTTGCGCCGGTCGTCGCCGGGCATGTATAACAATGCGCGTCGGGAATGCATGGTTCTCCGGTTTGTAAGTTGGAAGGTTGAAAGGTTGGCAAGTTGGAAAGTTTACACGTTAACTTGCAAACATGCCAACTTGTTCACGGATTCATCTCGTACGCATCCTTCAGCGGATAGACGCTCTCCTTCCAAACCTTGCCATAGCGCACCTCATCCACAACCGGCTTGCGGATCATCTTCATGCACAAGTCCATCTGCACCGGCGTGGTGGACGGTTTGCCGTAGAGCTGGAGGGCGTACTTCGAGAAGTCACGCACCATGAAGTCGAAGATCTGGTCGACGGTGGCCTCATCCACCTTGTAGAGACGGGCGTTCTCGAGGATCAACTGGCCGTAAACCACCAGCGTGAAGAGCTCGCCCAGCGCCAGCAGGAAATCGGTATCCTTCTGCTGGGCTTCGTTGGGCGTGGCGGTAGCCAGGAAGGTTTTCAGGGTTTCGATCTGCTCCCGGAAGACCCGGATGTTGGGCAGGTCGTACAGGCCGTAGGCCAGGTTGTAATCGTGGAACTGGATCTTTCCCAGGCCCTTGGCCGGGCCCTGATCGAAGAGGAAATCGTCGTTGACGGCTTCGCTGCGGGTGAGCACCTCGGGATATTCGCCGGGGAAAAAGAAATAATTGGCCATGAACTTAAGGATCAGGGCGATGTTGACGTGCACCGTGCCTTCCAGCTTGGGCAGGGCGCGGATATCGCGGGCGGCCATCTCGAAGTACATATCCTTCTCGAAGCCCTTGGC
>JBFYSM010000113.1:0-4591 GCA_041301605.1 Chloroflexota bacterium
TGGTGGGATCGAACCGCCCCAAGACCGTCCAGGCCTGGTTCCACCCGGAGTGGGAATCCGAGCAGCGCGGCGGCGACTTGTCCCGCTTCCTGCAAGAACTGGATCTCCCGGATCGTTCCTACGCAGACCTGCGCACCGACACCATGCCGCGCACCTTCCGGGTGCTCCTGGATGAGCCGCTGGACGCAACTGGAAGCCATATGCCAGGCGCAAATGGAAGGAATACGCTGGACGCAGATGGAAGCCATAGCCAGCCGCAAATGGAAGCCATCGCGGGCGCAAATGGGAGTCATATGGCAGGCGCAAATGGAAGTGATTTAAACACTTATCAACACCTAAAGAACACTTATCAAGAAATCACTTCCACCCCCCAACACGCCGAAACGGAGGCGGCGAAGGCCGTTCCTGATTTCTGGGAACTGCGGACTTTGCTCGAACAAAACGAGGTGCACCCCAAAGTGCAGCGCGAACTCCTGGAGAGCGAAGCTTCGGTCGAGGCATTGGTTTCCTGGGTGCTGTATGCCGCCAGCCCCAAAAGCGGCCGGCTTTCCGACCCGCTCGGTTATGCCTTAAGCCGGCTGCGGGAACACCCGCTGCGGGAGGCGCGCGGGATCTTCGGCCAGCTGGCCTGCCTCCCGCCCGTGGAGCTGCTCGGATTGATCGATTCGACCCCAACCGGAGGCTACAGGCTTTTGCCCTCCAATCCACACCCCCTGGCGCCAGCCTGGAAGCAGGCCATGGGTTCCCCCAACCGCCTGCTAGTGGCCGTACGCCAGATCCTGTTCGGACAAGGAGATCCTAACTGACATGCCCGTACACTACCTGGTTACCTCCCGGCAGCGCGCTGCCGGGGCGATGTTCTCGCAAGACCTGAAAGATGACATCCTGGTTTTCGTTTACCCCCAGGCTCTCGCGCGCACCTTCCACACCTTCTTCTGCCCGCCCCTGCGGATGATTGCCCTGGATGATTCCGGGCAGGCGCTCTACGATGAGATCATCCAACCCGGGAAGCTGGTGCAGTTGCCGGCCTGCCGGTTGGTGGTGGAAACCGCCCCGAACGTGGATTACCGCCCCTTCCTGGATGACATCCTCTCCCACCCCCGCAATCTCCCCCAACTCGGCGCGGTCGAGGCGGGTGTCAACCTGAACAGCCTGCTCTTCGCCCTGCTGGCCGAGGCCGTGGCCGACATCCGCCGCGTCCGGGAAGCGCACGGGCAGGAAGTCTGCCCGGAGCGCCAGCGCCAGAAGTTCGAAGTCTGGGAGCGCGGCCAGATGATCGCCTCGGCCGGCTTCCTGCTGGATTTCTCGCGCGCCTGGAACCTGCCGCCGGGGGCGGTGCGCCTGTCGCGGGCGGTGCTCCAGGCCGAGGCTCCCTACCTGGATGAACTGGCCGCTGCGTCGGTAGCCGGAATCCCCTGGCGGCACGAATTTCCGACCAGTTGCATGCGCTGCGGGAAGGCGGGCTCCTGGCGGAGCGTGCTCGCGCCTCCAGTGCATGCCCCGCCTGAATCCACCTGGCGCTACCAGCGCCCCGAGAACGCCGTGCCGCTCTGCCACCACTGCGTCGAAACCCTGAACTTCCTGCGCGATGAGCCCCTGCGGATGGACATGGTCTGGGGTCTGTGGGGGCCGCGCTTCGAGGCCCTCTGGAACTGGCACAAGGCCCTGGAAGGGAAGCGCCTGCCCGAGTGGGATCCCTATACCCACCCGCTCTGGCCGGCCGAGTTCGGCGGCAGCACCTGGCAGACCGGCAGCGGGGCGCTCGCCTGCGCCGAACCGCGCCCGCCGCACGATGTGGCCCGTTCGGGACAGCACCTGTCCGCCCTGAAGCGCGCCCTGTACCGCAAGCGTTTCCGCGGGCGACAGCCGGGCGAGACCCCCCTGCAATCCTTGCTAGACTTCCGCTTTGAAATCCCTGATGGAGGTGGCGGATGAACTTTTTTGCATTCCTGGGCGCGTTGGCGCTGAGCGTTTTGGCCTTCGAACTCCTGACCAGCATTCAGAACGCCTGGGGTCCTTTCGGCCGGAACCGCCTGCTGGCGCCGGATACGACCCGGACCAAACGGCGTTCCACCTGGGAGGCGTTGCTCGTGGCATTGCTTCCAGGACGCTTTGACCCGCAAAAGGCGCGCAACAGCGCCGATGTGGTCTCGCTCCTGCGGCGGGCCGGCTACCCGTATGACTCGGTCGGGGATTTCTACGCCGCCGCCATCCGGGATTTCTCCCTGTACTTGATCGTGGGAGGCCTCCTGGCCGGCGCCCTGGCCGCCATGGACATGCTCCCGGCGGCGCCCTTCGTCGCCCTGATCTTCGTGCTGCTGGGGTTGAGGCGGCCGTATGTGCGCCTGAAAGCCCTGGCCCGGAAACGGGCCGAGGCGATGCGCAACAACATGCTGATCGGGCTTTCGGTCCTGAGCGCTCTCCTGTCTTCAGGTGTGGGCGTCCAGGAAGCCCTGCGGCGGGCGGCCTCGGTCGGCGGGCCGTTCTGCAACCTGCTGGGGTTGCTCGTAGCCCGGATGGAAGTCGAAGATTTCAACAAGGCTATCGAGGTCACCCGCGCCCACCTGCCGGATCTTGCAGATGTGGAAGCCAATCTCTTCCTGCGCGACATCCAGGATTTCTTCGCCAATAACCGACCCGTGCTGGCCAGCATCCAGGGCCTGCAAGAAGCCGTGCATCGCTCGGTCGTGGAGTTGACTGAGGCCCGGGCTGCCCTGGTGCGCCAGCGCAGCGGATTGTTTGGGGTATTGGCGGTGGTGGGGTTGGCTCTGGCGATCATCGCGCCGTTCATGGGGGCGGGGATGATGTAGTGTCTTGAACTTCGAATCCTGTGGTTGTGAGTTCGAATCTCGCCGGGGGCGCTCGATTTACAGCGGTTCTTTCCTCATCGTAGTACACGCCCAGGAGGAGGAATCGCTTATAGATCCAAACGTAATTTGAAAACCGGGGGACTCACCAACTCCCGCAATGCCCGCGATTGGGCATGAAAGTTTTCATGAAGCGTTCCATCCGGGACCTCGCACCTAGCATTGTCGATGCGGTGCGGATCGCCCACCTCTAAGCAATAGGTGAATCTTCCACAACTATTCGTTCAGATCAGGAATATCATACTCGCCAAGCTGGAGAGGATATTGTCCATATTCGCGCACCAAGCTGATCACATACTCATAATTCTCGGCGGAGATATTGCTGGGCACGGAATGATCGGATTGGAAGATCATGCCGCCGCCTTTGGCTGCATTGAGTTTGCGCAGGACGATCGCTTTGAGTTCATCTTGGCTGCAGCCAGCCCATTCCATCACGTTCATGTTACCGCAAAAGGCAATGCGGTGACCATACTGGCGGCGTAGTTCAACAACATCCATACCTGCCTTGGCTTCCAGCGGATTATAGGCATCGATGCCGATCTCGATGAAATCTTCAAAGATGCGGCTTACGTTGCCACAACCATGATAAATAACCGGCAATCCGGCGGCGTGACAGACCTCAACCATGGCTGCCAGGCCAGGCTTATACCACTTGCGCCAGTACGCAGGATTGAAGAACAAATCCTTTCGATAAGCAACATCGCCCCAGATGACCATGCCATCGATCATCCCGTCTGCAGCTTTGATCTCGGCCTTGAGCATTTCCAGCGCCCATTCGTTTGTACGTTTGACAAACTCCCCGAAACGTTCCGGATAGAGTCCCACCCAGAGCAACAGGTTTTTCGGACCGACGATGCGAGTCATGTATTCGTTGGCTTCACACTGGCTTCCATAGACAGGAATGCTCGGACGGTTTTTCTTAACAGTCTCGATCCAGGGTGGCAGGTTGCGGGCGTACCCGTCACCAACGCCACCGATCTGGTTATCACCGGCACTGAAAAAACGATGCGGGTCGGCGGGGTCGTCAAATTCAAACGCCTCTGCTTTTTCAATGGTATTGGTCTCAAAACCCATGAACTCCGGCATGGGATCGGCAAATTTTTTGCGAAGCACAGCCTCGAAACCGGTTCGGACGACAACTTCCGCTTCGTTCTCGCGCAAGATCTCGAAATCCTTGATGTGGGGATCCATGTTATGGGTGGTCACAAACAGGTCGAGATCGTAGTATTGATAAATATCGGTATCAGCGGAGAGATTCTTTTCCTTGCGCCAGCGCTCGAGAAAACTTCCCCAGAAGAAATCACTGACCGGAATCCTGTCGGGCTCTTCATGCTGGAGGGCTTTGTTGAGGCGTTCCAATTTCCTAAGGCAGTTCTCGGTTCTTTCCATCAGTTTGATCCTCTTCTCAAAACAATAATGTGCCAGTTATGCTCCACCCAACGAAGCCATCGATGGCTGTGGAGTAAGTTTCAATGCCATAGCAGGTGTAGAAGGTGGGAGAGTCGGAAAGGTGACGGTGATGCCTTCGCTTGCCTGTTGCCAGGTCAGTGACATATCAAGGCCCGGCAGGCTCACGATCATGCCCGGTTCGGCACGCAGTCCGGAAAGAGTGACCGAAACACCGGGCAACATGTCCAGCAGAATTGCATAGAGAGCATCCGGTTTTTGCGTGAAGCGCACGCCAATCTTCTCGCGCGTCTCGCCTTCAGCGGTATGCCAGGGAC
>JBFYSM010000128.1:0-2534 GCA_041301605.1 Chloroflexota bacterium
CCGCCGCGCATTTCCGGGCCGTAGGATGGGATCCAGGTCACTTCCTTGCCCTTGTCCATGGCAGCGTACGAAAGCACCTGCCCGGCGAACATGATGCCCTGGCCCCCAAAGCCTGCAATAAAAACCTCAGTTTGCATGGTATCTCCATTTCATCCTGTCATTGCGAACCCCGATGGTCGAGTAGCCCCGAGCGAAGCGAGTGGGCGTATCGAGACCGAGTGGGTGAAGCAATCTCCCGGAAAATCCGAAGACTGCTTCGCCGCCTGCGGCGGCTCGCAGTGACACGGTCGTATCAGATTTTCAATTCCGCCACCGACGAGGCGATCTTGTAATCGCCCAGCGGGTAAGCCGGGATCATGTGCTCTTCCAGCCAGGTTAGCGATTCGACTGGCGAAACGCCCCAGCCTGTCGAGCAGGTGGACAGCAACTCGACCATCGAAAAGCCCAGGCCGTGCAGTTGGGTCTCGAAGGCGGTGCGGATGGCCTTCTTGGCCAGGCGGATGTTCTTCGGGTCATGCAGGCTGCGCCGTACAATATAACCTGCCCCGTCCAGCGTGGCCAGCATCTCGGCCATGCGGATCGGGAAACCCTGCGACTCCACATCCCGGCCCTTGGGGGAGGAGGTGGTCTTCATCCCCGGCAGGGTGGTGGGAGCCATCTGCCCGCCGGTCATGCCGTAAATGGCATTGTTGATGAAGATGACGGTGATGTTCTCGCCGCGCGCCGCAGCATGCACGATCTCCGCCATGCCGATCGAAGCCAGGTCGCCATCGCCCTGGTAGGTGAAGACGATCCGGTCCGGCAGGACGCGCTTAATGCCGGTGGCCATGGCCGGGGCGCGCCCGTGGGCCGCCTCAACGAAATCGGTGTCGATGTAGTTATAGGCAAATACCGAGCATCCAACCGGCGCCACGCCGATGGTGCGGTCGAGTACATTCATCTCTTCCAGCACTTCGGCCACCAGGCGATGGGCGGTGCCATGCGTGCAGCCGGGGCAGTAATGCGATGGGGTTTCGGTCAGGCCGCGTGGGCGGGAATAGACCAGGTTTTCAGGATTCACAATTGTTGCAACCATTATGGATACCTCTCATTCTTACCGAGCCATCATCCGGTGGAACCACAGGTCGGTCGGGTCGTCATCCGGGCTGCCCGGGTTCTTGATCATTTCCTGGATCTCGTTCACGAACTCATCCGGGAAGGGCATCACCCCGCCCAGGCGGCCATAGAAACGGATCGGGATGCGGTTCCTGACCGCCCGTTGCACATCCTTGAGCATCTGGCCGGTGTTCATCTCGACCACCAGGAAGGACTTGGCCTGCTGGCACAGTTCCTCCACCCGCTGGTAGGGGTAGGGGTTGACGCTGATCGGTCGGAACAGGCCCACCTTGATGCCCTGGGCGCGGGCGGCACGAACCGCCGAAAGAGCGATCCGGCCAGCCGTCCCGAAGCCGATGATGATATATTCCGCGTCATCCAGGTAATACTCCCGGAAGCGGATCTCGTTCTTTACAGCTTCCTTCCAGCGCGAGAGGATGCGCAGGTTAACCTTTTCCTCGGTCGGGACATCCAGATAGATCGAACTCAGGATGTGGCGCTCACGGCCTTTGGCTCCAGAGACAGCCCAGTTGTATTCCTTGCGCTGGACGGGCTGCATCTCGGGCAGTTTCACCGGCTCGCGCATCTGGCCGATCGAACCGTCGATCAGGATGGCGCAGATATTGAGATACTTGTGGGCCAGTTCGAAGGCGACCGGCATCAGGTCGACCGCCTCCTGGATGGAGGCCGGCGCCAGCACGATCGGGTGGTAATCGCCGTGCCCGCCGCCGTGGCAGATCTGGGCGTAGTCGCCCTGCGAGGGGGCGATGTTGCCGAGCCCCGGCCCGCCGCGCATCACATCCACCAGCACCATCGGGACCTCGGTTCCGGCGATGTACGAAAGGCCCTCCATCATCAGGCTGATGCCCGGGCTGGAGGAGGAGGTCATCACGCGCGCCCCGGTGCAGGCTGCGCCGTAGACCATGTTGATGGCCGCCGGTTCGCTCTCGGCCTGGACGAAGGCGCGCCCCAGTTCCGGCAGGCGGTGGGACATGTATTCCAGCACCTCGTTTTGCGGGGTGATCGGGTAACCGAAATAAGCTTCCACGCCGGCGCGCACGGCCGCCTCGGCAATGGCTTCGTTCCCTTCCCATAATTCTCTTTGCATGGTTTCTCCTGAATTACCCTCACCCCCTGCCCCTCTCCCAAAGTTGGGAGAGGGGTTGGGGTGAGGGGGAATTTACGCTGTTGCAGGAACCGCCTTGCTGACTTCGCGGTAGACGGTGATGGCCGCGTCCGGGCAGACCAGGGCGCAGATGGCGCAGCCGGTGCACCCATCCTTGAAAATATGAGCCGGATGGTAGCCCTTGGGGGTCAGGCGTTCCTGGTCCAGCTCCAGAACCTTTGGCGGGCAGGCGCTGACGCACAACTCGCAGCCCTTGCAGAACAGTTCGTTGACTTCGATCCAACCTTTTGCAGGCATGAATGGCTCCTTTACA
>JBFYSM010000150.1:0-5994 GCA_041301605.1 Chloroflexota bacterium
TCCATCGACGAGATCCCGGTCGAGTACCTGATGAAGTTCGTGCCCGGGCCTGATTTCCCCACCGGCGGGGTGATCATCGGTACGGAGGGCATCGAGCAGGCCTACGTACATGGCAGGGGGCGCATCGTGCTGCGCGGCCTTGCGCACATAGAGGATATGAAGGGCGGCCGCCACCGGATCGTCATAACTGAGATTCCCTACCAGGTCAACAAGGCCAGCCTGATCGAGCGCATTGCCGATCTGGTGCGCGAAGACAGGATCGACTCCATTTCCGACCTGCGGGATGAATCCGACCGGCGCGGGATGAGCATTGTCATCGAGCTCAAGCGCGGCGCCCAGCCCCGCAAGGTGCTCAACCAGTTGTACAAGTTCACTCCTTTGCAGTCCACCTTTGGCGTGCAGATGCTGGCACTGATTGCAGATGAAGGCGGGCACGCCGAACCGCGTATGCTGTCGCTCAAGAAGGCGCTGCAACTCTTCATCGAGCACCGCCAGGTGGTCATCACCCGTCGTTCGCAATATGAATTGAACAAGGCACGCGCCCGCGGCCACATCCTGGATGGCTTGCTGATCGCCCTGGCAAACCTGGATGCGGTCATCCAAACCATCCGCGAATCACCCGACGCAGATGTAGCCAAAGAGCGCCTGATGAAGCGCTTCAAGCTCTCCGATATTCAAGCCCAGGCTATTCTGGATATGCAGCTACGCCGCCTGGCTGCGTTGGAAAGACAAAAGATCGAGGATGAAGCCCTACAGGTCAAGAGGCAGATCGAATACCTGGAAGATCTACTGGCTAATCCCAAAAAGATCCTGGCATTGATCCAGGAAGACATGCGCGAGCTATCCGAAAAATTCGGCGATGACCGCCGTACTCACATCGCCCCGGATGCCAGTGAGGAATTGAGCGAAGAAGATTTGGTACCGGACGAGGCGGTGCTGATCAGCATCACGCAGCATGGCTACATCAAACGAACAGCTGTTTCTGCTTATCGCCTGCAGAGCCGGGGCGGCAAGGGCGTGGCAGGTCATGCCACCAAGGAAGAGGATGAAGTCATGACCCTCATCCCCGGCCGCTCGCTGGATAGCATGCTGTTCTTCTCCGACCGCGGCAAGGTTTATGCCGAAAAGGTTTACCAGATCCCAGATACCGACCGGGCCGCCAAGGGGATCGCCATGGTGAATGTCCTGTCACTGGATCCGGGCGAAACCATCACCGCGGCAGTGTCTGTACCCAATTTCGATGCCGCCAACTATATTACTCTCGCTACACGCAACGGACGCGTCAAGCGCATGGCACTCTCGGAATTCTCTTCCGTCCGCCCGTCCGGTATCATCGCCATCTCTCTCGATGAAGATGATGGACTTTATTGGGCGCGCCTGACTAGCGGTAAAGATGAAATCATCCTGGTAACGGAGCAAGGCCAAGCCCTGCGCATCTCGGAAGAAGATGTCCGCCCGATGGGACGTACAGCCGCAGGTGTGACCGGCATCCGTTTATCCGGCAAGGATAAGGTGGCCAGCATGGAGGTGGTCTGCCCGGATTGCGAATTGGTTCTGGTAACCGAATATGGCTATGGTAAACGCACGGCGCTGGCAGATTATCCGGTCAAAGGACGGGCAACCGGCGGCGTGCAAACCATCGACAAGAAATCACTGGATAAAACCGGCGTCATCGCCGCCGCGCGTGTGGTTCGCCCCGAGGATGATTTAACCTTGATCTCTGCCATGGGGGTTGTTTTGCGGTTGAAAATCCAGGATCTCAAGCAGCAAGGTCGCTCTACGCGCGGCGTGAAAGTCATGGATGTAAAATCCGGCGACCGGATCGCTTCGGTAGCGAGGATCGCAACAGAAGAGCTGAAAAAGGTTCATGTACCGACATCCGGTGAGCCTGCCGAAGAACTCCCTGAAGAAGAAATCCAACCATCCCTATTTTAGAAAATGTAGGGCGAAATTAATTTCACCTTACCCTTTCTGGATTACCTCATCGGTCTGGGGTGGCAATAAAAAAACAGCCCATCCTGATAAAGGGTGGGCTGCCATTTTCATATGGGCAGATTCTAGAAGAAAGGTAAAGCAACCTTCCCGGCAACAAGCAGAAACATCACCCCCAGGATGCAAACCTCCACGAGGAACATGATGGAAAGGAAAAATCTTTGCTGGGGAGTCAACCCAAACGATGGGATCGAGAACGGCCCCTTCTTCTTCTCCTCGTAGATCTCTTCCGGAGGCAGGAGATCATCGTCATCCTGGAAGAACGGCGTCGAGTTGGCCTGGTCGCGTAAATTATCTAACATGGTTCACCTCGAACCCAGATATCTTCTGGAACAGTATGCTTTTTGCAGTATATCATATTCCCGGTCGTAAATGCACTTCCCCAAATTGTACTGTAACCGGCTTGCCCTGACCTGTATTCATCCGCAGGCTGCCATCTGAATTCAAGCCTTCCAAGATCCCCATTACGCCATTGCCGGACCCTCCCCGGATATGAACCGGCTCCCCCTTGAAAGCCAGTTTCCCATCCCAGGCATCGACAAAAGCAGGCGTTGCAATCCGCGGCCGCCATTCCAATAACCGGATCAGGGTATCCCGTAACAGGGCGACCCGATCCGGAATGGATTGGATTTCCGCTTCCAGGCTGGTGGCCGGAAAATTGAGATCAACACCGGTTGGCAGCGCGTTCTTGGAAATATTCAACCCGATCCCCAGTACGATACTTTCAGGTTCTTCACCTACCCAGACCGTCTCGGCCAGGATCCCGCAGAATTTGCGGCCATTGAGCAGTACATCGTTCGGCCATTTGATCAACGGCTTGAGCCCATACCGATCCTCGATCGTACAGCAAACGGCCAAAGCACCCAGGCCGGTAAAGCTGGAGATGAAATCCCTTTCGCTTGCCTTTGGCCTTAGAACGAGGCTGAAAGCCAGGGCCGCATCAGTCGGGGTGTACCAGGTTCTTTGGCCCCGGCCGCGGCCGGCGGTCTGCTCATTGGCGATCACCAGCCCCAGGTCCGGTGCGCCTTCTGTTGCCCAGGCCAGGGCAAAATCGTTGGTTGAACTTATCTTTTCATAATAGCGCAAGCCGCCCAGCGGTAGATTTCGCAGGGCGGCAGTGAGCGCTTTTTCCGTAAAGGGTGCTACGGCAATACCTGCCAAGGGTTGAGGAATCCTCCATCGGAAGTGCGGATCTCGAAATGCAGGTGGGCGCCAAAGGAATTGCCCGTGTTCCCGGATGCACCAATCACCTGACCAGCATAGACTGACTGGCACAAACTGACATTGACACTGCTCAAGTGGGCGTATAAGGTCAGATAGCCATTGCCGTGGTCGATCATGATTACGTTTCCGTACCCGGAGTTGTAACTGCCAATATCCGCCCGGACGACCACACCACTATCGGAAGCATAGATCGGCGTACCCTCCGCAGCTGCAATATCGATTGCCCGGTGGCCTGACCAGAAATCGTTGCCAGACAAGTAATGATTTGCTGCCGGCCATTGGAAGAAACCGCTTCCCACCGCACCGCCCTTGCAGGTGGTTGTTGTAGAACCGCCTCCAGAACTGCTGCGATACACCGTCGGCTGCAGGATGGGAATGACAAAATCCCGCGAGCCTCCGGGAATCATCACCCATTCTCCGGGCTGAACCTTGGGCTCCGTTAAGTCCAACCGGTTGCCGATCCAATCCAGGATGGCTCCCGATTCCACATCGAAATCATCTGCTACGGATTCCAGGGTGTCGCCATCCTCCCACTGGTAATACACGCCATCCACCGGGGGGATTATCAATACCTGCCCAACCCGCAAACTATGGGGGTCATCTTTGAGCACCAGGAAATTTGATGCCAGCAAGGATTCGGGCTTCAGGCTGAACTTGTCCGCTATCCCAAAAACCGAGTCGCCGCGCACGACCGTATACACGATCGGGTCATATTGAGGCCGGTCTGGCATGTTGGTCTGCAGGTAAACCTTGCGACTGATGCCATCGGCGGAATCCAGGAATTCGACATCCGGCAGAGTTACTGTCGCTGCTGTTTCCTCTTCCGCGGGAGGGAGGGTTTCGATGACCGCTATTTGAGGATCATCCAATAACGGGCTTTTCAAATAAGCAAAACCAAGCAGGGAAAGGACAATCACCCCCGTTACAACCCAACTCACAATGGTAAATATGCGGGAAGTGGTGATCGATTTACCTTTAATTTTCATAGATCGTCTGTAAGGGTATCCAGGAACTCACGGTTGTTCCTTGATTTCATGAGTTTTTGCAGGATGGCTTCGGTCGCGACCGCATTATCCATCCCGGCGCCCTGCGGCGGCGACGAGATCATCTGGATATACATGCGGCGCATCAGCCAGATGCGCTGGAGCATATCGGAGGGGATCAGCAGATCCTCGCGGCGGGTGGAAGACCGCTCGATATCCACTGCCGGGAAGATGCGACGCTCCTGCAACTTGCGTGAAAGGTGCAATTCCATGTTACCAGTGCCCTTGAACTCCTCGTACACCAGATCATCCAGGCGGGAGCCGGTATCGACAAGGCAGGTGGCCAGGATGGTCAGGGAACCGCCTTCCTCCAGGTTGCGGGCCGCACCAAAGAAGTGCTTGGCCGGATACAAAGCCGAGGGATCCATACCACCGGACAGCGTGCGACCGGAAGGATTGACTACCAGGTTATAGGCACGCGCCAAACGGGTGATCGAATCCATGAGGATGACAACATGCCGACCGATCTCGGTGATGCGCTTGGCGCGGTCGAGGGCGATTTCTGCAGTGCGCACGTGGGATGTCACAGGCTCGTCGAAGGTGGATGCAATCACTTCGGCATCCACAGAGCGGTCCATATCGGTCACTTCTTCGGGGCGTTCGCCGATCAAGACCACCATCAAGTGCACATCCGGATACTGGGTGGAAATGCCATTGGCGATCTGCTTGAGGATGGTTGTCTTTCCGGCCTTGGGCGGCGAGACGATCAGGCCGCGCTGCCCTCGTCCGATTGGTACGATCATATTGATGAGGCGGGTCGCCAGGATGTCACGTTCTGTCTCAACGTTATACAACTGATCCGGAAAGATCGGTGTCATGCTTTCGAAGGCATTGCGATATCTGGCATCCTCGGGATCGACGCCGTTGACGCTTTCCACTTTCAACAAACCATAATGCCGTTCGGATTCGCGCGGCGCCCGCACCTGCCCAATGACCATGTCACCGGCGCGCAACTCATGACGCCGCAATTGGGCCTGGGAGACGTAGATATCTTGATCGCTGATCTGGTAGCGTTCAGAACGCAGGAAGCCAATCCCTTCGCTCATGATCTCCAGGATACCGCCTCGGACTTCGAGGCCTTCCTTCGCTGCTTCCGCCTGACGGATGCGCAGGATCAAAGCCTCCTTTTTCAGGCGGTTGGCATTCGGTATATCGAAATCTTTCGCCATCTGGCGAAGATCGGCCAAGGGCTTATTTTCAAGTTCAATGATGTTCATGTGTTTGTTCCCGCATATGGTAGCGAAATGATAACAACAGCCCCCCTCCGGGCTTTGTCTGGGTTATGATGATGTAGATGATCGGGTATTGTTCACGAGGGTAACTTGCCATCCAGTAAGGGATGGTGCAAGAGGATGATCTTCATCCTGAAGATGATTGCATTATAGCACCGAAAATAACAGGCTGCAAGCGAGAAATCAGCAATTCTCAATATGAGAATCATGTCTGATGGAGGGGTGTACAAACAAGTATAGGACTGCTATGCTTGGCAGCAAGATGTATGAAGAATTGAAACTCAAGCGCCTGATCAAAGGTTTGGAAGAAGTGTTGGGATGTTTTCTGGAGCATCGCAGCGGGAAGAATAGCCAATATGAGCTGGCAGATGCAGGGATGGGCGCATTTTCCGTGTTTTTCACACAAAGCCCGTCATTTTTGGCGCACCAGCGCGACATGAAGTTGCGTAAGGGGCGCAGCAATGCTGAGAAACTGTTTGCACTCAGAGAGATACCCAGCGATA
>JBFYSM010000162.1:0-3328 GCA_041301605.1 Chloroflexota bacterium
GTGACATGATGCTTATCCAGCGCCCAATCGCGGATGTTGTGCACTTGCACTTCGACCAGCCCGCGCTGGCGGGCGCGTTGGAGGATACTGCTTTCGAGGTAGGGGGGGAAGACTTCCGGTAAGAGCGTGAATACGTCAAACCGCATGGCAGCATTCTAGCATAAATAATCCAGATTGGGACGGATTTTGGGGTTTTGTTCTGTAACCGGGCGTATTGACGTTCTTTCCCTGCCGATGGTAAGATGACCACATGTATCTACGAGGCTCCAAGTGGAGCATGCAACGCCGCCGCCGGCGGCCGAACTATTTCCTGATCGTGGTGCTGCTCATCCTGATCGCGGCGATGCTCTATGTGAATCAGGTGGTGTTACCAGAGATGCCATCCCCGTTTGTGCCCACGCCCACCGCAACCCGCGATCCCGAGTCGTTCATTGCCGAGGCCGAGGCGCTGTTCAACGAAGGGAAGTTGTTCCAATCCATCGAAAAGTACCAGGAGGCTGTTCGGGTGCGCACCGACGATGCATCCACCTACATTGCCATGGCGCGCGTCCAGGTCTTCGCCGGGCAGTATGAAGATGCCCTGGTCAGCACGGAGAATGCACTCCTGCTCAACCCGAACAATTCCATGGTGTATGCCGTCCATGGTTGGGCACTGACCTTTCTGGGAGATTACATCAAGGCAGAAACTGCTCTGAAGCGCGCACTGGAATTGGATCCGAATAATGCATTGGCGCATGCCTATTATGCTGAGTTATTAATTAATTTGGGAACCTTTGACGATTTGCTCCTGGCCAAAGATGAGTCGAACGTGGCCTTGAGCCTGGCGCCGAACACGCTGGAGACCCATCGCATCCGCGGCCTGGTGCTGGAAGTGACCGACAACCGCGAAGAAGCCATCCGCGAGTACGAGGCGGCCATTGCCATCAATGCCAACATCCCTGACCTGCACCTGTGGCTGGGGAGGACTTACAAGGTATTGGGAGTGCTGGATAAAGCTACGGATGAGTACAGCCTGGCCAATTCACTCAACCCATCCGACCCGACGCCTGATTTGTATACATCGCGTGCCTATGCAGGGGTGGGTGAGTTTGCCAAGGCGGTTCAGTTTGCCGAATCGGCTGTGCGGGATGACCCGACCGATCCCTACCTGCGCGGCAACCTGGGGGTGATGTTGTACCGTAATTTCGAATGGTCGGATGCCATTGATCAACTTACCTTTGTTGCCAATGGCGGGATCACGGATGATGGACTGGTGATCGAACCTTTGCCATTGACGAATGACGCCTATGTCATTGAATATTACTTCACCTATGCCCTGGTGCTGGCCCGCTCGTTCCGTTGTCCCGATGTTCTGCCAATCGCCCAGCGCATCCTGACAACCGTACCCAACGATGAAACCGCTGTTTACAATGCCCAGGAAAGCCTGCGCATCTGTGAGCAGAGCCTCCTTACCCCCTCACCGACGCCAACCATTACGCCGCAAGCAACAGCGACACCATGAAAGTCGAACCGCGGCGCCCGCTTTTCCATAAAAAACAGACGCCAAACCTGTATCGTATCTTCTTGTGGATCGTTCTGATCGCGGTGGGGTATTGGCTGATCAGCCAGTTGGAGTTTGGGGCCATCACCAATCCATTCGAAGCCACGCCTACTCCCACCCGAACGGTCCAATCCTATGCAATGGAGGGGGCTGCACTTTTCACGGCCGGTGAACTGGAATCTGCCATCCTGGCCTACAAGGAGGCCGTTGAGGTCGACCCGTTCAACGCTGCGATCTGGACCGAACTGGCGCGCATCCAGACCTATTCCACTGCCACGCTGACAACCGACCAGCAGCGCCTATCCCGCTTGCAGGAGGCGCGCGATTCCATCGAGCAGGCTGTTGAACTTGCACCGGATGATAGCCTGGTGCATGCCATCCATGCGTTTGTGCTGGACTGGAGCGCAACGGCCGTGAGCGGGGAAGATTCAGCCGCCTTCTTGATCGAGGCTGAGCAGGCCATCGCCCGCGCCCGGCTCCTGGATAGCCAGAATACGCTGGCTCTGGCCTTCTATGCCGAGATCCTGAACGACCAGCAGAAGTGGACGCAGGCCGTGCAGGTCATCGAACAGGCGGTTGCCCAGGATCCAACCATCATGGATGTGCACCGGGTTTATGGCCTGATTCTCGAATCGACCGGCCAGTACAGCCAGGCCATCGAGGAATACAACCGGGCGCTCCAGATCAATCCCAACCTGACCTTTCTCCATATCTCCATCGGGCAGAACTACCGCACCCTTGCGCTGAAAAGCGGGAATGAGCAGATTGCCAATGCCTTGTATGAGGATGCGCTGGAATATTTTGCCAGGGCTGCCCGTTTGAACGAACAATTGGACATCAATGATCCGAAGCCCTATATCGCCATTGCCAAAACATACACCCAACAGGGTGAATTCTTTGCTGCCGCCCGGAATGTATTGAAGGCCTTGGAACTCGATCCATCCAATGCCAACACTTATGGGGAACTGGGGGTTGTATACCAGAAATCCCGCAACTTCGAGGGTGCCATCCCGGCTTTGAGATGTGCCATACGCGGCTGCACGGCTGCCGAGGCCTATGAAGTGCGCCAGGAAGTGGGGGATCCCAATATAGCCGTTACGGGTCTGCCTCTCACCCCGAATACTGCCACCTACTACCTCATCTATGGCAACCTGCTGGCAGCTTTCAGCCCGCGCGATGCAACCAATTGTGACGAAGCAGAAGCTGTGCTCAACCAGTTGCTGGCTGCCTATGGGGATGACCCGGTGGTGGCCTTCAATGCCAATGATGGCCTGGCCATTTGCGCTTCTGTGAGAAAGACATCTTCCCAAACGCCTATGCCGGTTTCAACACCTACATTGCTGCCCACTCCGAAACCATGATCCCCTGCCGCCTCTTCCCCATTCCGCACAACAGGAATGGGGGAGGGTTGGGGAGGGGGTGAGATAAATGTCAGAATTTTGTTAATCTTTCCACATCTCCCTTGACGAGCCGATAGAAGCCATGTATGATAGGTTTAGCACTCGTTGGTGTAGAGTGCTAAATTCGTGATTTTTTTGTTCAGGAGGATCCTATGAAACTTTCTCTCAAACCCCTCGGTGGTCGTGTTGTGGTAGAGCCCATCGAACAGGAAGAAATCACCGCAGGTGGCATTGTCCTTCCCGAAACGGCCAAGGAGAAGCCCCAGCAGGGCAAGGTGCTGTCTGTCGGCCCGGGTGACCGTGACGAAGATGGCGATTACATCCCCATGGATGTCAAGGTAGGCGATAAGGTTCTCTTTGCCAAGTACTCTGGAACCGAGATCAAGAT
>JBFYSM010000192.1:0-8237 GCA_041301605.1 Chloroflexota bacterium
TGCTCGAGGCCATGGAAGAACGCCAGATTACTGTGGATGGAAAGACTCATAAAGCGCCCAGCCCGTTCATGGTGCTGGCAACTCAGAATCCGATCGAGTATGAAGGGACTTTCCCGTTACCCGAGGCACAACTGGACCGTTTCCTGGTGCGGGTGCGATTGGGGTATCCAAATCCTTCGGATGAAATCGAGATCTTGGAACGCCAGCAATTGAGACATCCAATCGAAGAATTGAAGCCGGTGATCAAATCCAAGGAAATCCTGGATGCGATGGGGGCTATTAAAATGGTATTTGTGTCGGATGCCGTGAAGAAATATATTATTGAGCTTGTTACGCAAACACGCGAGAATGCGGATATCTATCCGGGCGCCAGCCCGCGTGGATCATTGGCATTGTTCCGTACAGGGCAGGCCCTGGCAGCCTTGCGCGGGAGGAGCTATGTGCTGCCGGATGATATCAAGATGCTAGCCGTTCCGGTCCTGGCCCACCGAATCATTGTCAGTCCGGCAGCGCGTTTGCGTGAATTGAGCGCAGAAAGAATCATCGACGAGATCCTCGGAAGAGTAGCCGTTCCCGGCGGTGATTATATGGAGGGCGGTGCGTGAAGCAAGCCCGTGCTGTACGCTGGCTGTTGCTTGCAGCAATTGCAGGCGGTATTTTGGGATGGCTGGCAACTGGCCTTGCTATTTATGCGCGTATTACTTACATTAGCTTTTTCCTGTTCCTGGTTACGTATTTCTGGGCTATTCTGTCCATACGTGGCATGCGGGTTGCGCGAAATGCCCGATCTTTGCGGGCCAGCGTTGGCGAGGTATTCGAAGAGCAATTCGTGTTGAGCAATAAATCCCACTGGCCTTGCCTATGGGTGGAAGTTGACAACCAGTCGACATTGCCACAGGCTGCTGGCGCACGTCTGTTGACGGCCATCGGCGGCAGGCAGAAACGATCTTACATTGCCCGCACCTGGCTGACGCATCGAGGTGCATTCCCGCTTGGACCGACCACATTGCTGTCTGGCGATCCATTCGGTCTGTTCGTTACCCAACGGAAATCCCCCGCACGGGAAACATTGGTTGTCCTGCCAATGACAGTCGATATACCCGTATTCCATACCCCCCCGGGATTGCTGCCTGGCGGCAAGGCTGTACGCCAGAAAACAACCGAAGTCACGCCACATGCGGTTGGCGTGCGCGAGTATGTTCCCGGAGACCCGATGAAGCGCATCCATTGGCCAAGCACAGCCCGGCGCAACCGTTTCATGGTGAAAGAGTTCGAACAGGATCCCCAAGCGGAAGTATGGCTTTTCCTGGATGCGCAAAAATCCACTCATTTGATGAAAGAGCCTGGTGAGGATGACCGTTTGGGCCAGGGTTGGTGGTTGCAGAAGCGCACCCGTTTCCGCCTGCCGGACGATACGTTCGAGTATGCGGTTAGCGTCACCGGATCGCTGGCGCGTTATTTCCTGGCGGAGCGGCGCTCGGTGGGTTTGGCTTCGGCTGGGATCCGCTTCACGATCCTGCCGGCCGAGCGCGGGGATCGTCAGACAGGGAAGATCCTGGAAACTTTGGCTTTCCTGCAACCGGATGGACAGTTGCCACTGCATGGGCTGGTTTCGACACAGTCGAAATTGCTGCCGATCGGGAGCAGCGTGATGCTGGTCACATCTTCGACGCGCCCGGATGTGATCCTGGCTGCGGAGGATGCCCAGGGCCGCAACCTGCGGCCGATGGTGATCCTGTTGCGGGCGGAGACATTTGGCGGACAGGAATCGAGCGAACCCTTATTGGCGGGTCTGGCGGCGCGCAATATCCCGGTTTGCCCGATCGAATGCGGGATGGATATAGGGAAACAGTTGGAGAGCTTTGCTGTCATGTACCAGCAGCTTACTTTCCCGAAGATGATGCCCTACCGGGTAGCACAGGCTTCCACAGGAGCATAAGGATGTCATTATCAGTTTACCCACTAGATCTTCATTTTCTGCAAAAGCAGGATGCCATTGCCGCCTACCTGATCCTGCACCGGGACGGGGCTGCTTTAGTGGAAACCGGTCCCGGGTCGACGGTGGAAGCGCTGACCGCGAACCTGGCAGAACATGGGTTGACTCCGAAGGATGTCACCCATGTTTTTCTGACCCACATCCACCTTGACCATGCCGGCGCGGCCGGCTGGATGGCGCAGCAGGGCGCCCAGATTTATGTTCACCCGATTGGAGCGCCACACCTGATCAATCCCGAGAAGTTGATTTCAAGCGCAAGGCGTATCTATCAGGAGAAGATGGATTTTCTTTGGGGGCAGTTCCTGCCTGTCCCGGAAGAGAAGTTGGTGGCGGTGGAAGATGGCGAGGTGATCACCTTTGGTGATCGGCAGGTTACTGCCCTGTATACGCCTGGCCATGCGGAGCACCATGTCGCCTGGGTTATTGAAGATACTTGTTTCAGCGGTGATATCGGCGGTGTGCGCATCCCGGGGCCGCTCTACATGCGGATGCCGTTTGTTCCTCCGGAACTGAATTTTGAGAAATGGTATGCCAGTTTGGAGCGCTTGATGAAGGTTGGTTTCAAGCGGATCGCGCCTACGCATTTTGGTTTCTTCGATGATGCGGAAGCGCACCTGGAACTCGCCATGCGGATTCTGGACGAGACCATGGAGTGGATGGAGGCAGTCATGCCGTCCGATCCGCCAATCGAGCAGTTGCGGGAGCGCTTTGTGGCTTTCTGCCGCGCGCAAGCCCTGCAATTGGGCCTGGATGAGGATATTCTCTACCTGTATGAGATCGCAAATCCCACCTGGATGGGGGCGGATGGGATTTCTCGTTACTGGAAAAAATTTCGTGTAGACATTTAAATGTGATGTATTTCACGAAACGGGTGCAATTCTTCACTTGACGCACCTGCAATCGGGCAAGATACTTACACTTGATGAGGAGTAGATCATGAAGCACTTTCTGGCGATTTCAGATTTTTCCCCGGCAGAGATCCAGGATTTACTGGATCTGGCCATCCGTTTGAAGAAGGAGCATTTTTCAGGCGGCAACCAACCCTTGTTCAAGGGAAAGGTGCTGGGGATGATCTTCCAGAAGCCGAGCCTGCGGACGCGGGTTTCTTTCGATATGGCCATGCGTCACATGGGTGGGGATGCGCTCTACCTTTCGCCAAACGAGATCGGCCTGGGCAAGCGTGAATCGATCGCCGATGTGTCGCGCGTCATGTCCGGTTATGTGCAGGCCATGATGGCGCGCGTCTTCGCTCATGCACATGTCCTGGAACTGGCGGAATGGTCATCGGTTCCGGTGATCAACGGTTTGAGCGATTACAACCATCCCTGCCAGGGTATGGCGGATGCGCTGACCATCCAAGAGAAATTCGGTCCTGCCAGGGGCTTGAATGTGACCTTCGTCGGCGATGCCAACAATGTGGCGGTATCCCTGATGCATGTCTGCGCCAAACTGGGCTGGAATTTCACCCTGGCCAGCCCGGAAGGCTACGATATGAATCCAAAGGCGATTTCGGTTGCCGAGGATGCAGCCAGGGAGACAGGTTCGCAGTTCCGGTTCCTGCGCGACCCGCATGAGGCTGTGCGGGGTGCGCAGGCGATCTACACCGATACCTGGACCAGCATGGGCCAGGAAGAGGATGCCGTCAAGCGCGAAAAGGTATTCCCACCCTACCAGGTTAATGCAAAATTGGTTGGCGAAGCGGATAAGGATGTGATCGTCATGCATTGCCTGCCGGCCCACCGGAACCATGAGTTGACTGATGAAGTAGCTGATGGCCCGCATTCGGTGATCTTCCCGCAGGCCCACAACCGCTTGCATGCCCAGAAAGCGATCCTGGCTCGCTTGTTTGGCGTTGCATAGAAGTGGTCGAAAAGGTTGAATGATTTCAGGAGTAGTGAATGCGTTCGGTAGATTATATTGAACTTGAAGAAAAATACGGGGCACATAATTACCACCCTCTGGATGTGGTGCTGGAGCGCGGGGAGGGGGTTTGGGTTTATGATGTGGATGGGAATAAATACCTGGATTGCCTGAGCGCCTATTCTGCGCTCAACCAGGGGCATGTTCATCCCAGGATACTGGCTGCGATGCAGGCGCAGGCGCAGAAGATCACCCTGACCTCGCGTGCTTTCCGCAATGACCAGTTGCCGCTGCTCTATAAAGAACTCTCGGAGATGACCGGTTACGGGATGTCCCTGCCAATGAACAGTGGTGCCGAAGCGGTCGAAACAGCCATCAAGCTCGCCCGTAAATGGGCATACACAGTCAAGGGTGTGCCGCGTCACCAGGCGCAGATCATCGTCTGTGAAGGGAATTTCCACGGACGAACCACAACCACCATTTCGTTCTCGACCGAACCGCTATACCGTGATGATTTTGGGCCATTTACGCCCGGTTTCATCCTGGTCCCCTATGGCGATGCGGATGCGATCGAAAGGGCGATCACCCCTAATACAGCAGCGGTGATGTTGGAACCCATCCAGGGAGAGGGGGGTGTCATCCTGCCGCCTGACGGATATTTACGCAAGGTTGCTGAGATATGCGGGAAACTCAATGTTCTCTTCATCGCTGATGAAATCCAGACTGGCCTCGGGCGCACTGGCAAGTTGTTTGCCTGCGATTACGAGTTTGTGCATCCGGACATGATGATCATTGGTAAAGCCCTTTCAGGCGGTTTCTATCCGGTATCGGCAGTTTTGGCTGATGAGGCAGTTATGGGCTTGTTCGCGCCGGGCGAACACGGTTCGACATTCGGGGGCAACCCGCTTGGGGCAGCCATCGCCCGGGCAGCCCTGGCTGTGATCCGCGAAGAGAAGTTGGCTCAACGGGCATACGAACTAGGAACTTACTTTATGGAACAATTGGCAGAGATTCCCAGCCCACATGTTCAGAATGTGCGCGGGCGCGGGCTGTTGATTGGTGTAGAGTTGAAGAAGAAGGCGGGGGGCGCACGTCGGTTCTGCGAAGCGTTGAAAGCGAGGAATATCCTTGCCAAAGAAACGCATGAGCATGTGATCCGTTTTGCTCCACCACTCATCATAGACAAAGATGATATCGATTGGGCACTGACACGCATCCGAGAAGTGCTCAATATACCGTAAGAGAAATTCATTCAAGGAGGAATGTATGAATATTGGCATTCCAAAAGAACGCCGTCCGTTCGAGTTCAGGGTTGGGATCTCGCCAATCGGCGTGGAAATGCTCACCCGCAACGGACATGCCTGCTTTGTGGAAAACGAAGCGGGGGTTGGGGCTGGTTTCAGCAACCAGGATTATGAGCGAGCCGGAGCGCGGGTGGTTTACTCGCCTGAGGAGGCCTATGGCCGTGGGGACATTGTCCTGAAGTTTGCCCGACCGCTCCAACAGGAATTGGAGTGGATCCAGCCAGGCAAGGCGCTGGCAGGGTTCCTTTACCTGGCATCGAGCCGTCAGGAACGCATCGATAAACTGCTGGAGAAGAAGATCACCTCAATTGCCTGGGAACAGGTACGCCTGCCGGATGGCAGCCTGCCGATCCTGGGCGCCCTCAGTCAGATCGGTGGTCTGATGACGGCCCAGATCGCAGCCGGTTTATTGCAGAACAACAATGGAGGCAAAGGGATCATGCTGTGCGGGTTGCCGGGTGTGCCACCGGCAGAAGTGGTTATCCTTGGGGCGGGTATGGCCGGCACGCATGCTGCCAGCGCTTTCATTAGTTTTGGCGCGCATGTTACCGTTTTGGATACAAATTTCGAAGCCTTGCAACGCATCTATGAACGCTTCCCTTGCATTGTGACCATGGTAGCCTCGCAGTACAACGTCGAGCGTTGCTGCGCCTATGCGGATGTTGTTATTGGGGCGGTACTGGTTCCCGGATCACGTGCCCCGATCGTGGTCAAGCGCAGCGTTGTTGCCAATATGAAGCCACGCTCGGTTATCATCGATTTGAGCATTGATCAGGGTGGTTGTTTCGAAACTTCGCGTCCCACCAAGCACGATAAACCCTCCTATGTCGAGGAAGGCGTCATCCATTACTGTGTTCCCAACATCCCAGGCGTTGTTGCCCGCACATCGGTGCACGCGTTCATAAATTCCGCCCTGCCGTATATCATGGAGATTGCCAACCTTGGTGTGGATGGCGCAGTTGCCAAAGATGCTGCCATTGCATCGGCTCTCAATACCTACAAAGGCGAAGTACGCCAACTGACCAGGTTTGGTCCATAAAGGAGACGCTGCAATGGATTGGAGTAACATTTATCAATCTCGTGTTGTAACGGCCCAGGAAGCGGTGCGGGCAGCAATCAAATCCGGCGATCGCGTCTTCATGACCGGCAATGTGTCCGTTCCACAGACCGTGCTGGCTGCCTTGGTGGAATATGCCCCTGAACTGCAAAATGTGGAAGTATGCCAGGCGCTGACCGTTGGTTCGGCAGATTATGTCAAACCGGAAATGGAAGGCCACCTGCGGGTCAATACCATGTTCATCAGCGCCAACATTCGCAAGGCGGTGCATGAAGGGCGGGCGGATTTCACGCCTGTTCTGCTCTCGGAGTTCCCGTTGCTCTTCAAGCGCGGCATCTTGCCGGTGGATGTGGCGGTCATCCACGTTTCCCCGCCGGATGAGCATGGTTTCTGCAGCCTGGGCGTGGAGGTCGGCCTGACCAAATCGCCGGCCGAATCGGCTAAAGTCATCATTGCCGAAGTCAACGAACAGATGCCGCGTGCCTTGGGCGATTCGTTCCTGCATGTCAGCCGCCTGAATTACATCGTGCCGGTCAACTATCCCATTCCTGAGCTGGCGATGGGCGATGAAGGCCCTTCCGATACCATTGAGAAGATTGCTGGCTATATTGCCGAATTGATCCCCGATGGTGCCACCATGCAGATGGGCATTGGCGCCATCCCGGATGCGGTTCTCAAGTACCTTTACAGCAAAAAGGATTTGGGTGTCCACTCCGAGTTGTTCTCGGACGGCGTCATTGGCCTGGTGGATGCTGGAGTACTGACAAATGCCCGCAAAACCCTGCATCCCGGCAAGATTGTGGCAGGCTTCATACTGGGCACACGCCGCCTCTACCAATGGATCGATGATAACCCGATCATTGAATTCCATCGCACAGAGTATGTCAACGATCCGTTCGTGATCGCACAGAACGAGCGCATGGTGGCGATCAACTCGGCCATCGAGGTCGACCTGACCGGCCAGGTCTGTGCTGATAGCATCGGTCCGAAACTCTACAGCGGCGTTGGTGGACAGTTGGATTTCATCTACGGGGCTTCACGCTCGAAAGATGGCGTGCCTGTTATTGCCTTACCCAGCACCACCACCTTGCGGGATGGAACGCGCATCACCCGCATTGCAGCCATGCTCAAGCAGGGCGCCGGCGTAGTGACTTCCCGCAACCATATCCGTTATGTAGTTACCGAGTACGGCGTTGCTGACCTGTATGGCAAATCCATCCGCCAGCGGGCGCTTTTGCTGATCAATGTAGCGCATCCTGATTTCCGGGACGAGTTGCAGAAACAGGCCAGGGAGTTGAACTACATTTAGCCGGTTATCAGAAAAGTTTACCGAAAGCCCTTGTCCCGCAGGTACTATCGAAACAATAATATCGGCTCTCTGGGAGTTGCCGTGATGGATGGAAAGATATTGGGGGTATGGGGCGGGCGGAGCCCGCCCCATACCCCCAATTTCCTTCCTCTTCCAGCGATTCCCAAAGAACCATAATATCTTCGATGAACCTTGCGGGACAAACGTTTATAATAGAGTCATGAACTGTAATCGCAGAGCGAAGATCGTCGCCACCATTGGTCCAGCGAGCGCGCATGAACCTGTACTGGAGCGCATGTTCCTGTCCGGAATGGATGTGGCGCGCATCAATTTCTCGCACGGGACCCATGACGAGCACGCTGCCCGGATCTCGAGCCTGCGTCGCCTCGCCGATCGTTTGAGCCGACCCCTGGCCATCCTGCAAGATTTGCAGGGACCGAAAATCCGGGTGGGGGAGTTGGACCAGCCCATCAAGCTGGATGAAGGGCAGATAGTTCACCTGCGCCTTCAAGGTGACCGCCGGCCGGTGACCGATGACCGGGCCTGGATCCCGGTCGATTTCCCGGAATTGTTTGGGAGTATCTCCGCCGGGGATCGTATCCTGTTGGATGACGGGCGGATTTCCTTGAAGGTAACCGATGCAAGCGAATCTACGATCACTGCCCAGGTGAAGAATGGCGGTTTACTCTCTTCCCACAAAGGCATCAACCT
>JBFYSM010000200.1:0-2546 GCA_041301605.1 Chloroflexota bacterium
CGTGTGCTCTTCCGATCTCCCATATCCTTCCATCCATCACGGCAACTACCAGAGAGCCAGATTTTAAATTGAGCATCCGGAATCAATCGGAGGCTCATCGTTTCTGTTTCTGGATTTGAACTATTGGCTTTTGGCCATCTCTTCCAGCATCTTGGTGGTTAACGACTTGGGACGCTCAATCGGCTGGCCCAGCGCCCTTGCCCAGACGGCATTGGCGGTGACGCCCAGGGCACGCCCAACACCAAAGAGTACGGTGTAGAAATCGAACTCGCGCACACCGTAGTGGTACTGGAGGGTACCCGAAATCGCATCCACGTTGGGGGCCGGGTTCTTGGCCTTGCCCTGCTCTTTCAACACGGCCGGCACTACTTCATAGACCATCTCTGCCAGGCGGAAGATCTCATCGTTCGGGAAGCGCTGCCTGGCAAATTCCAACTGGGCAGTGAAGCGCGGGTCCGGGACGCGCAGGACCGCGTGCCCGTAACCCGGGATGACCTTGCCAGAGTTGAGCGTATCCCAGGCAAACTGGCGCAACTGATCCCTGGTCGGCACGCCGCCGAATTTCTGGTACACATCCAGCAGCCAGCCCAGGCATTCCTGGTTGGCGAGGCCGTGCAGGGGACCCGCCAGGCCGTTCAAGCCCGCTGAGAAAGCATAGTAGATATCCGACAGGGAGGATGCCACCAGGTGGGTCACATGGGCGCTAACATTGCCCGATTCATGATCGGAATGCAAAATGAAGTACAGACGGGAGAGATCTTCGTATTCCTTATCCTTCACACCGATCATCTGGGTAAAGTTGGCAGCCCAATCCAGCTCGGGGTCAGGATGGGAAACGGTACCATTGCGGTACTTCAAGCTGTAGATGAACGCCGCAATGGCGGGCAGTTTGGCCGTCAGGTTCAGGCTGTCTTCCAGCATCGGGATCCAGTATTCATCCTTCTTCATCCCTTCGCCGTACTTGCGGGCGAAAACGGACGATGATTGCAAGGCCAGCACGGCCTGCGAGAATAACTGCATCGGGTGGGCCTGCGGGGCAAGCGCCCGGAGCATATCGAATACTGACTGAGGGACAACGCTGCGCGCCTGCCACTCCGCCTCGACCGCCTGGGCTTGTTCCCTGGTGGGGATTTCGCCCACCAGGAGCAGGTAATACAGGCCGCCAACATACGGCATGCTGGCGCCATCGGGCTTGGGGAGTTTTGCAATCACTTCCGGGATGGTGTAGCCGCGGAAGCGGATGCCCTCCGCCGGGTCGACGTAGGATATGTCGCTCACCAGCACCTTGGCATCCCGCATCCCGCCGTAAACCTGGCCAATGCTGACCTGGTCAATAACATAATCACCCTGTTCCTTTACAAGTTTGCGGATGCGTTCGCGCCATTCGGGCAGTTGGGCGTTGATTTTTTCCTGTAAGATCATGTTCGACTCCTGTGCTCGTTTCCAGTTAGATTTTCACCAGGCTTTTCATCGCCTCGGTGGTTTCCTTGACCGCCGCGGCGGATTTTTGCATGGCGGCTTTCTCCTCTGCATCCAGGTTGTATTCGATGATCTTCTCGATGCCATTGCGCCCCAGCATGACCGGCACACCGAAGAAAATATCCTTCAAGCCATACTCGCCTTGCATGTAGGCCGCGGCCGGGATGATCAGATGCTTGTCCTTCAAGATGGCCTCGACCATCTGGGCAACCGCGACAGCCGGGGCATAATATGCCGAACCTGTCTTGAGCAGGTTGACGATCTCGCCACCACCTTTACGCGTCCGCTGGACGATGGCTTCCAAACGGTCAGCAGGCAGGTAGTCCCGCAAAGGAATACCGGCAATATTGGAATTACGTGTCAGCGGAACCATCTCGTCGCCATGTCCACCCAGCACATAGCAATCGATGTTTTCGACACTCACGCCCGTCTCCATGGCGACGAAGGCGCGCATGCGGGCCGAATCAAGGATACCCGCCTGCCCCACCACGCGGTGCGGCGGCAGGTTCCCGACCTTCATGGTCAGGTAAGCCATGGTGTCAAGCGGGTTGGTGAGGACGATGAAGATCGCATCCGGTGAATACTTCAGGGCATTTTGGGTGGCATCGCCAACGATCTTTGCATTGGTGGTCAATAGATCGTCACGGGACATGCCAGGCTTGCGCGGCAGGCCGGCAGTGATAACAACGATATCCGATCCCGTGGTGGCCTCGTAATCGTTGGCACCACTGATATCCACATCCTTGCCGATGACCGGCATGGCTTCCTGCAAGTCCAGCGCTTTGCCTTGCGGCATGCCTTCAACGATATCCACCAGGACAATGTCGGCAATCTCGCGCTCCGCCAGCCAGTGGGCGGTGGTGGAACCGGTCATCCCAGCCCCGATAATCGATACTTTGTTCATGATTTCCTCTCTTTTCCAGATTAGACCCTAAAGGTTTTCGAGACCTTTAGGGTCTCCTTCTTGATTTATACTACAATTTTTGTAGAATTTCAGTCTCTTTTGTCACACTTGACACAAAAAGAGGCTCCCAGCAGGTTACCTGCCTAAGCCTCCCGGACTTACT
>JBFYSM010000217.1:0-4613 GCA_041301605.1 Chloroflexota bacterium
AGGAAGTGCTGGTTGGCCTGCAATCCTGCCATCACCAAACCGCTGATCGAGAAGAGCAGGATCGCCAACAAATCCAGGCGCATCAGGGAAGCAGTCAGAAGCTGTTTTTCCGGCGTGAAGTGCGGGACGATGATATGACGCACCAGGGGTTCAGCGAAGGTGATGATCAGCACCGAAACCACGGCAGTGACCAGAAAAGCCAGGTTGAGGATGCGGGAGAACAGATCCCAGGCCGCCGAACGGCCATCCCGATCCAGGTACTCCCGCAGGACAGGGATGAAGGCCATCCCCAACGCCCCGCCCGACAGCAACGCGGAAAGATAATCGGGGATATTGTTAGAGGCCCCAAAAATCCCCATTCCTTCCAAGCCAACGATCCTGTTGAACAGAATGGTTTTGATAAACGCCAGGGCCTTATCCAGCGTAAAGAAAAAAGCCAGCAGCAACGAGATGCGGGTCAGGTGCGAAAGTTTTGGCATGGGGGTGATTATATCGTAGGATAACCAGAGACCCGGTTTCTTGAAGAAACCGGGGCTCTGTGCAATTTTTTTAATCCAATTTCCCCACAATCCTCTCCACCTCATCCAGGATCTCCCCCGATTTCACCAGCGCCTTCATTGCGTTGTGATCGGGATACAGCGGCCGGTCCACATCCAGGTGCTTCACATGCCTGCGGATCACATCACGCGCTTTCTGTGTCCCCTTGCCAGGCGTGAACTCACGGAAATCGAGCGCCTGGGCTGCCGCCATGAACTCGATCCCCAGGATGCCATAGGCATTATCCAAGATCTGCCCATTCTTGATGGCTGTGTTCATCCCCATCGAAACGAAATCTTCCTGGTCGGCGGCTGCGGGAATGGACTGCACGCTGGCCGGGGCGGACAGGATGCGGTTCTCAACGATCATCATATCCGCCGTGTACTGGCTGAGCATCAGGCCGGAATAAAAGCCTGGCTCATGAGCCAGGAAGTCCGGCAGGCCTACCGAGAGCGCCTTGTTGGTCAGGCGGTTCAGGCGCCGCTCCGAGAGCACGCATACCATCGTTACCGCTACACCAGCCATATCCATCGGCAGGGCCACGGGCGACCCCTGGAAGTTGGCGCCGGTCAGGGTCAGTTTCTGTTCGGGAACGAAGATGGGATTGTCGCCTACTCCGTTCAGTTCGATCTCGACCTGCGAACGGGCATAGACAAGGGCGTCGCGTGCCGCGCCGATCACCTGCGGGGTGGAGCGCATCGAGTAGGCATCCTGCACCTTGGTTTTCATTTTGCCGGTGGTCAAGTCCGAGCCTTCGACAACCTTGCGGATGTTCGCCGCACTGGTCACCGCACCCTTAAAGCCGCGCAGTTCGTGCAGCTTGGAGCTATAGGGTTTCATATTGCCTAATAATGCTTCAATGGACATAGCTGCAGCGATCTCGGCCTGTTTCAGGAAACGCTCCATCTCATAGATATGCAGGGCGGACATGGCCGTCAGCAGGTTGGAGCCGTTGATGGTTGCCAGCCCGTCGCGCGCCTGCAAGCCGGGGATCTCGATCCCAGCCCGCTGCATCGCCTCGTGACCCGGCAGTCGTTCACCACTGAAATAGGCTTCGCCCTCTCCCATCAGCAGCAGCGCGATCTGGGACATGGGCGCCAGGTCGCCGGAAGCCCCCACCGAACCCTTCTGGCACACCACTGGCGTGACACCCTTGTTGAGCATTTCAACCAAAGTCAGGGTGATCTCGGGCCGGCAGCCGGAGTTGCCGTGCGCGTGGACATTGATCCGCCCAGCCATGGCCGCCCGCACGTATTCCTGCGGAACCGGATCACCGATGCCGGCCGCATGGTTGTAAACCAGGTAACGCTGGAAATCCTTCACCTGCTCATCGTTCAAGATCACTTCCGAGAATTCGCCGATGCCGGTGTTGGTGCCATACATGATCTCTTTCTTGGCCAATTTCTCTTCCAGCATGGCCCGGCAAACCTTGATGCGCTCCAGGGCTGCGGGGGCCAGTTCGACTTTTTCGCCGTTGCGGGCGATGGATACAAGTTTTTCGATGGTCAGGGAGGAACCGTCGAGGATGATTGTCATTTGTGGTGTCTCCTGGAAATTATTTTTGGAATGAGGGTATTGTACCGCAATCACATCATCTCATCCTCATAATCCCTTTACTCATACCTGTCGCTTATTCTTTTCCAACTAGCCAAGCCGTCGTATCATTGCTCCGTTTGGCGGGTTTTTATTGATGCGCACCCGGCGCGGGATATCCGATCCAGGAGATGCAGATGGAAGAAAAGAATTCCGGCCTTTGCAGCATGTCGACATTTTTGCTGGTTGCCTTCGGGCAGATCGTTTCCGTCACCGGCTCGGCATTGACCGGGTTCGTTCTGGGGGCGTGGGTCTACCAGCAAACCAACTCGACCACCCAGTATTCCCTCATCCTGTTATTCACCGCGCTCCCCTCGATCTTCCTCTCCCCATTGACCGGCGCGCTGGTCGATCGCTGGGACCGCCGCAAGGTCATGATCTGGTCGGATACCGGCGCGGCGGTCACAACGGCCATCCTGGCCATCCTGGCCCACTTCGAAATCCTGCAAATCTGGCAGATCTACCTGCTGACCGGGATCAGTTCGATGCTGCGCAGCTTCCAGATCCCGGCTTACATGGCCTCGGTCAGCCTGCTGGTGCCCAAGAAACAACTCGGGCGCGCCAATGGCATCATGCAATTTCAGAACTCATCCCGCTACCTGATCTCGCCTGTCCTGGCAGGTTTCCTGATGGAATGGATCGGCGTATCGGGCGTGATCGCCATTGACCTGGCGACCTTCCTGTTCGCTGTCACCACCCTGCTCATGGTGCGCTTCCCGAAAGTGGAAACGCCCCCGGCCAGGGAACGCAAGCCGCTCTGGCGGGAGGCCGCCGATGGCTGGAAGTACATCTCCATCCGCCCGGGCTTCCTCTGGCTGCTGCTCCTGTTCGGCCTGGGTAATTACGCCAACCTGATGACGGATACCGTCCTGCCTCCGATGCTGCTGGAAACCAATTCCCCGGCGGTGCTCGGCTCGATCCTGTCCGCCGGAGGCTTGGGGATGCTGGCCGGGACGATCGTTATGAGCCTTTGGGGCGGCCCGAAGCGGCGCATCAACGGGGTGCTGGTATTCAAAACGCTGGCTGGCATCGGCGTGATCCTGATCGGGTTCTTCCAATCCATCCCGCTGATCGCCGTGGCAACCTTCCTGTATTACTTCCCCTTCCCGATCGTGAACGCCTGCGACCAGGCCATCTGGCAGAGCAAGGTCCCACAGAACATGCAGGGACGCGTCTTTGCCATCCGGCGGATGCTGGCATTTTGCATGATCCCGCTTGCCTATGTAACCGCTGGTCCGCTCTCAGATGGGGTTTTCAAACCGCTGCTCAGCGCAGGCGGCGCCTGGACCGAAAGCCTGGGCCCCGTTTTTGGGATCGGTCCCGAACGCGGCATGGGATTGCTAATCTCCCTGATGGGCTTGTTGATCGTGACCCTGACATTGGGAACCGCCCTGAACCCGCGCGTGCGCAAGATTGAAGAGGAAGTACCGGATGTGGTGTAAGAAAACCTGAATCGAGTACAATCATCCCCATGAACAAAGAAGAATACATCCCCAAGATCGCCATGTCCATACAGGCCCACCCGGATGACCAGGAGTTCACCATCGCCGGGACGCTGGCCAAATGGGCGCGGGCAGGCTGCCAGGTCATCTCGGTCATCGTTACCAGCGGGGATGCCGGATCCAACGCGACAGATAAAGGTGTAGAATACAAACCGGAATTAGCCCGCATCCGCCAGGCAGAGCAACAGGCTGCCAACGATATTTTGGGCGTTAAAGAGACCGTCTTCCTCGGATACCCGGATGGCGAACTGGTTCACACCCTCGAACTGCGCAAGGAACTGACCCGCCTCGTCCGGCGTTACAAACCGGATGTGGTGCTGACCGGCGATCCGACCCGCCGTTTCTATGGCAGCGACTACATCAACCACCCCGATCACCGCGCTGCCGCGGATGCTGCCTGTGACGCAGTCTTCCCCTCCGCCGGGACGCGCCTGATCTTCCCCGACTTGCTGGAGGAAGGCCTGGAACCTCACAACGTCAAGCATCTCTACCTGTGGGGCGCGGAAAATCGGAATACCTGGGTGGATACTTCCGGAACGCTGGAGATTAAGATTGCCGCCCTCAAACAACACGCCAGCCAGATGGGCGATTGGGACCCCTCCGGGATGATCCGCGAGTGGGCGGCAGATACCGGCAAGGAGAAGGGTTTGGAATATGCAGAGGCATTCAAGGTGATGATCCTGGTTGAGGAAAAAGAAGAAAACAGCAACGAAAAATGAGGAGCATAAATGATCATTTTTCAATTCCACCACTACATCAAGCCCGAATTCATCGAAGCCTACAAGGAAGCCATCCTGGAGGATGCGCGCGAATCGGTCAAGGAAGAGGGGATCATCCGCTTCGAGGTATTCCAGGATGCCGAAGATCCCACCCATTTCAGCCTGGTAGAAATGTACACGGATATGGCCGCGCGCGAATTCCACCTGCAACAACCTTACTTCCTGAAATTCAAGGATACGGTTGTAAACCAGGAGATGTTTG
>JBFYSM010000241.1:0-8911 GCA_041301605.1 Chloroflexota bacterium
CTTCGCCCCCCTTCCCTTGAAGGGAAGGGGGGAACGGGGGGATAGGTTCAAACCAGTTTTTTACCACCGGCAACAAGATCCTCAATGAAATGAACGACGCATCGATCGTTACCAAATCCACCGGCTCGGGCAGACTCTCCACATGCCGGGCATTGGTCTCCTCCATCACGATCACACGCGGGTCATTGCGCAACTTCCAATCCAACTGACCCTTGCCTACATCAATGGCATAAACCTTGGCCGCGCCGTGTTGGAGCAGGTAATCCGTGAATCCGCCTGTGGATGCACCCACATCCGCGCAGATCAAACCGGCCACATCCACGCCGAAGGCAACCAGGGCGGCTTCCAACTTCTCGCCGCCGCGCGAGACGAAGCGCGGACCAGTTTCCAGGTCAAGGCGCGCACCGGGAGCGACTAGGGTGGCGGGTTTGCCCACCAACTGGCCATCCACGCGCACCTGTCCAGCCATGATCACGGCCTGGGCCTTGGCGCGGCTCTCGGCCAATCCGCGTTCGACCAGCAGGAGGTCAAGGCGAGTTTTCGGCATGCAGCAATTATACGCTTGGATGAGAACAAAAATCCCATTGGACAAAAGGAGCTAGCACCCGACAATATTATTCTTGAGAACACAGTTGGTTGAGTCGGCGGTGTTTTTCCGCCATATCGAGACCAACAGGATGATCCATTACATCAAATGTGGTCTCGATACGCCCTTCGCTCTCGCGCCGGGCTACTCGACCACCATTCACCTGAAAAGTTTCAGTGGGTAACATAAAGAATACTCCAAAAGTAGGTTGCGCCCATCCAAAACCTGTGTTACACTGCCGTTCGTAAGATCATATTCTTGAAGGAATGGTGTACTGCATGAACAAGGTAAGCTACATTCTGAGTGCTCGCACAGGGGGGGCTGCCCATACCTTGTCGGAGTGCACCTGTTGACCATTAATCTATACGAATAATACCAGGCCACGGTGCGCTCTGCCCGTGGCCTTTTCGTTTGTCGCAACCCAGACAAGCAACTCCCCCATCCGGCCGCGGGCGCCCCGTGGCCGTTTTTGTTCCGTGTCTTTGCGAGCCGCGTTCTGTGCGGCGAAGCAATATCCAAACACGACTGGGAGACTGCTTCGGCGGTAAAGCACCGCCTCGCAGCGACACGTTCGAGAGAAATCGTAACAAAACGATTTTGAATCTGTACTACGGAGTTTGCCATGTCTATCATAACCACCCACAACCTTGGAATATCCTTCGGAGCCTTTGACCTGTTCCGCGGCATCAACCTTAAGATCGCCAAAGATAGCAAGATCGGGCTGATCGGTCCGAACGGGGTCGGAAAAACATCCCTGCTTCTCATCCTGGCCGAGATCAACACCCCCACCACGGGGGAGATCCACATCGCCCGCGGGCAGCGCCTGGGCTACCTGCGCCAGGAGGCCGTGGATGCCTTCGCCGACCGCGACAACACCGTCTATGCCGAGATGCTGACCGTCTTCACTGCCTTACAGGAGCAGCAAACCCGCCTGCACGAAATGGAAGCCCGGATGGCGGACGGCGATTGGTCGGATGAATTGATGGAAGCCTATGGCACGCTCCAGGAAGCGTTCGAACGGATGGGCGGCTACGATTACGAACTGCGCATCCAGCAAACCCTGGATGGGCTGGGACTCGGCAAAGGGGCCTGGAACATGCCGCTCAACCACCTGTCCGGCGGCCAGAAGACGCGCGCCTTGCTGGCGCGCCTGCTGCTCGAAAAGCCCGACCTGCTGATGCTCGATGAGCCCACCAACCACTTGGATATCGACGCTGTCGAATGGCTGGAGAAGACCCTCCAGAGTTGGAACGGGGCGGTGCTGATCGTCAGCCATGACCGTTACTTCCTGGATAACACGGTCAACACCATCTGGGAAATGAAAGCGGATGGCATCGAAACCTATTCCGGCAACTACAGTGCCTACCTGCTCCAACGACAGGAACGCTGGAAGTACTATGAACGCGTCTTCGAAGAAGAGAAGAGCCGCATGCTGAAAGAAGCGGACTTCATCCAGAAGAACTGGATCCGCGCCAGCACCCACGCCCGGGCGCTTGGACGCCTGCGCCTGCTGACGCGTGACCTGACCATTGCCGAAACCTATGGCGTGATGGCCCTGCGGAATGGCAAGAAGTGGTCCGAGATGGATATCGGCGCGTTGCGTCCATTTGATGTGGTCGAGGCCATCCGCAAGGTCAACGCCCTGACGCTGCCCGGCAACCGTCCGCCGCGCATCCGGCCGCGCCTGGCTGTCCGCAGCAACAGCGGCAATATCGTCCTGCGCATCCCGGATGCCAGCATCGGCTATCCCGGTAATCCGCTCTTCACAGCCAGGAAAATCGAATTGCAGCGCGGCGAACGTGCCGCCCTGCTCGGTCCCAACGGCAGCGGCAAGACCACCTTCCTCAAGGTATTGCTGGGGCAACTGGAAACCCTGGCAGGCGAGGTTAAACTGGGCGCCAGCTTGAAGATCGGCTACCTGGCCCAGGCGCACGATCACCTGGATGCCGGACATACCGTGATCGAAGAACTGCTCCACCACAAAGGCATGGATCCCGGCGAAGCGCGTAATTACCTGGCAGCTTACCTGTTCAGGGGCGATGATATCGACAAGCCTGTGCGGGCATTGAGCGGTGGAGAGCGCACCCGGCTGGCATTGGCCATCCTTGCACTGGATGGGGCAAATTTCTTATTACTGGATGAACCGACCAACCACCTGGATATCCCGGCCCGGGAAGCCCTCCAGGAAGTATTGGAGGATTTCAACGGCACCATCCTGATGGTTTCGCATGACCGCTACCTGATCGACCGCCTGACAACCCGCATCTGGGAACTGCGCGGCGGGAAAATGCATGATTTCCAGGGCACCTACCGCGAATTCGTGCTCCGCCGGGGAACTGCAACCACGGCTGACACGGCTCACCGCATCCTGCTGACGCCCAAGCCGCTGGTGCGCGATAACAGCAAGGAGACCCGGAAACGGATGCAATCCATCTCGCAGGTGGAAGAGCGCATCCGCGAACAGGAACAGGCTCTCCAACGCCTGTCTGCTGAGATGCAGAAGGCAGGGAAAAGCCAATCCTTCGACCGCGTCCACCAGTTGAGCTGGCAGGTATCGAAAACCCAGGCAACCCTGGATGAATTGCTTACAGAATGGGAGAAGCTGGCGGTTTAAAAAGATAAGGGGCTGTTCCTAAAAAGGACAGCCCCTTCTTCGTTCGCAATTACTTTAACAGCAGGCAGGCAGCTTTGTGACCATTCCCCAAGTCAACGAACTCCGGATCGATTTCCTGGCATTGCTTGATCGCAACCGGGCAGCGTGGGTGGAAATGACAACCGGATGGCGGATTGATGGCGCTGGGAATTTCGCCGGCCGGCATCTGTTCGGTGCGCCGGTAGAGAGGATCCGGAACGGGAACAGCCTCCAACAGGGCACGCGTATACGGATGGGCGGGGTGACGGTACACTTCGTTCAGGGGTCCGATCTCGCACATCTTGCCCAGGTACATGATGGCAATGCGGTCACAGACATACTTGGCCGTCGCCAGATCATGCGTAATGAAAAGATAGGTCAGGTTAAACTCTTCCTTGAGCTTCATCATCAGATCGAGCAGAAGGGCGCGCACTGAGACATCCGCCATGGCGATCGGCTCGTCTGCAACAATCAACTCCGGATTGGTGACGATGGCACGGGCCAGGACAATGCGCTGACGCTGACCACCGGAAATTTGGTGGGGGAAGAGATCATAGAACGCCTGTGGGGGATTCATCCCCACCGCTTCGAGGATATCCGTTACGCGGCTTTTTTGCTCCGTTTGCGATAATTCCCTCATATGGATGCTGACCGGGTGTTGGATTGCCTGTCCAATGGTCATACGGGGATTGAGCGAAGCCAGGGGGTCTTGGAACACAAACTGCATGCGTGAGCGTAAGCGACGCATTTCCTCTGCTGGCAGGCTGGCGATATCAATATCGTCAAAATAAACATGCCCGGAGGTTGGTTCGAGGAGACGCAACACCAATCTTCCCACGGTGGATTTTCCAGATCCGCTTTCCCCAGCGAGGCCGAACACCTCCCCCTTCTTTATGGAAAAGCTAATATCATCCACCGCTTTGACAGCCGGAACATGACCTTTACTGAGAAGAACCGCGAGAAATCCGCTTTGGATCGGGAAATACTTGCGGACACTTTCCAGCTTGACAAGTTCCTTCACAGCCCCGGCTTCCGTGGAGCTTGGTTTTTGGAGGCGTGTTTCAGTCATTTTTCCACCTCCACCTGGCTTGCTTGGTGATATAGCCAGCATTCGGCAAAATGATCATTGCCAACCGCTTCGAACGTGGGCTCTTCAACACCACAAATTTCCATTGCAAACGGACAGCGTGGATGGAATCGGCAACCTGATGGAGGGTACAACAGATTGGGAGGTATACCTTCCATCTTATACAACTCGGCCCCGTCCAGTTGGATATTTGGAACGGAATGCAACAATCCCTGCGTATAGGGATGTTTTGGATCTGCGAATATTTCCTTCACACCGCCGATTTCCACAAGGCGGGCAGCATACATGACCGCCACGCGATCGGCCACTTCAGCCACCACGCCAATGTTGTGGGTTATGATCAAAATCGTCAGGCCAAATTCCTGGCGAAGTTCCCGGAGCAGATCCAGGAATTTTGCTTCCACGATCACATCCAGCGATGTGGTCGGTTCATCGGCAATGACCAATTTCGCCCTCAGGGCCAGGGCCAGGGAGATCATCACCCGCTGTCGCATCCCCCCGGACATCTGGTGAGGATAATCTTTCAGACGCTCGGCGCGGATGCCCAACTTCTCCGCTAAAACGTTGGCGCGGGCTCGAGCCTCTTCATCCGAAGTTTTTGGTTCGTGCGCATGAACCGTTTCTGTCAAATGATCGATAATCCGTTGTACGGGGTTCAAGGAGGTCATCGGATCCTGGAACACCATCCCGATCTCTGCACCGCGTACAGCACGCATCTCATTCTCGGATAACGTCATGAGATCACGGCCATCGAACCACAACTCGCCTCCAGCAATGCGGGCCGGGATACGGTGCAAACGCATGAGTGCCTTGCCCAGGGTGGATTTTCCACATCCGGACTCCCCCACCAAGCCCAGTATCTCGCCGCGACGGATATCAAAGTTCACATCATCTGCCGCCTTTACAGCACCGGCACGGGTCTGGTATTCAACAGTCAAATTACGGATCGAAAACAATGTTTCAGCAGACATCAGCGCTCCCGTAATTTTGGATTGTAGATTTCCATTAAACCTTCCCCCATCATGGTAAAAGCCAGGACGATCAGCATGATGGCAATACCCGGATAAGTGATCAACCACCAGGCTGTCTGTATGAATCGCTGCCCGCGTGCCAGGTCGATACCCCAATCCGCCATCGTGGGAGGCAGACCAAGGCCAAGGAAGGATAGGCCGGCGCTGGTCAGGATAGCATCCGCCACGTTGACCGAGAAGATAATGGCAACCGAAGGGATTACATTGGGGTAGATATACCGCCAAAGGATCTCCCAGCGGCGGGCCCCGATACTCTTTGCAGCTTCGATATAAACTTCCTCTTTAACCGTCAATGTTTGCCCTCGCACAATGCGGTAATAGGTGGGAATATATAGAACGGCAATAGCCACAATAACATTATAGATGCTGGGTCCCAGAACAGATGTGATCGCAATGGCGAGAATCAAACCAGGAAAGGCATATAAACTGTCCATCACCAGGCTGAGCAGACGGTCAAACGCCCCCCCAAAATATCCTGCCAGCAATCCAAGGGGTAAGCCAAGTAGCAATGAAATAATGGATGAACTGAAACCAACGATGAGGGCAATGCGCGTCCCCCAGAGAAGTCGGCTGAAAACATCCTGTCCAATCTCGTTGGTGCCCATGATAAAACCCCCGGCAGACGCAGTTTCACCCAAGATAGAGTCGCCGCTACGCAGATCTGGATAATCAGACTTGACTTGGTTAAATTCATTGCTATTAACAACCGCGGCAAGAATAGTGCCATCATTGACAGCATTCAATAATTCCTGAACATCGTCATATCGCTCAATGCGGGGGCGTAAACGCAAGCCATTGCCATCCTGAATCAGCTGGTCATCCAATTCCTGGGAATGCTCGCGGACAGCAGTGGCCTCCGTTCCGCCCTGAACAACTCCCACAGAGGGGCGATCTTCTCCTTCGGGGGTCGCCAGGTCCAGCAAAGTTTCCACGGTTGATTCGGTGCGAACAACCAAGACAGGCACATCGGGATATTTTCCCGGATGAAGAAAACTGGTGCCGACAATCTGATCGGGCTCATAGGGTGCCAGTAAACCGGGAAAAAAGGCTATGAAGATAAAGGCAAGCACCATGACAGCAGAAATGGCAACAAACCACCAATCCACGCCATACCATTTACGTGCCATGAGCAGGCGGCGTACAAGACCAACGCGCTGCAGGTCATTTTGCCAACCTTCGGTCTCACGCTTGGTTGGGGTATTACTTCCCTCGGTAGAAGACATATTAATACCTCACCCGTGGATCAAGTAGGGAATAAACCAAATCCACTGCCAGGCTGATAAGGGCAACCAGTAAGGCGAACATAGCGATGACACTTTGGACAGCGGTATAGTCACGGGAGGAGATTCTTTGCACCAGATATCCCCCCATGCCTGGCCAGTTGAAGATGGTTTCGGTCAGCACCGCACCTGCCAGCAGAATGGCTACTTGCAAACCAATCAGGGTGATGACAGGGATCATGGCATTCTTGAGTGCATGCCCATACACCACCACGCGTTCTCGAATACCGCGCGCCCGGGCAGCCGCAATGTAATCGGCCTGTAAAGTTTCGATCACATTGATGCGGGTCATACGCACAAACACGCCCGACAGAACCAATCCCAGCGTAATGGTAGGTAAAATAAGATGTTGAACACCGGACCAAAAGGCAGGCCAGTTACCACTGATCAGAGAGTCAATCAAATACAGATTGGTAACCGGCTGCAGGCTGGTGCGGATAACAGGGTCGATCCGTCCTGCCACCGGCAGTAATTTCCATTGAATGCCAAATAACAATTGCAACATAAGCCCAAACCAGAAAATGGGCAACGAATAAATGATCACGGAGTAAACTCGTAGCGAGTAATCCGGGAACTTTCTCCTCTTTGAAGCTGCTAGAGATCCTCCGATAATGCCAATGGCAAGGGCTAATATTGACGAAGGAATAATGAGTTCGAGCGTAGCAGGGAAACGTTCGCTCATTTCATCGATGATCGGGCGATGCCCCCCAACCATGGATGTACCAAAATCCAATGTGATGATATCTATCAAGAAGTTGCCATATTGGACAATCAATGGCTGGTCCAGGCCAAGTGTCCGACGCATATTTTCAGCCTGTTCTGCTGTTCCACGCGGGCCCAAAGCCGAGCGAACCGGATCGCCAGGCAAGATCCGCATAATGAAAAAAACCAGGGAAGCCAGGATAAAGATCATCGGCAGCGTCAGCCCGATGCGGGTAAGGATATACCTGCGAAGGCCCATAGAGCCCCTGATGAAAACATACAGGAGCATGAGTACTAATGGCACGCCTATAATTAACAGAATAAAGGCTATAGGAGTCATGGTTTATGATGATTGTATTTTGAGGGCGGGATGCCCCGCCCTCAAAAATCTACGTTATGGTGTTTTGATTAGGGTAGAGTAGTTGAACTCAAGGTTTGTTGCAATGTTCAGGGTTTCAACTGCTCCATAGGCATCTGAACCGTGGATATTGGGCCGGTAGGTGATGTGTTCAGCCAGGATAATGATTGGCACTGTAACCACAAGGTCTGCATAAATCTCTTGGGCTTGCTCATAAAGAGCCGTGCGGGCAGCGATATCCGTCTCCACATCCGCCTGGGAGAGCAGGTCGATCAGCAACTGGGCTTTCTCATTGATCGCTTCGCCATATGTGCTGCCTTCTGCTGCCAGGGCCACATTGGTGCCCATGCCGCCGTTGTACACAAAGGGATCCAGGTAGTTGGATGGATCGGGATAGTCATAGAACCAACCCAAAACACCAGACTGGTATGATTCACCACCAGTCAGAGCAGTCGAGTATGTGCTCCATTCCTGTGCTTTCAGATCAACTATGAAGTTGGCCTTCTCCAACTGCTGCTTGATCACTTCCATCCAGGCCGCTGTGGCAGCGCCATAGTGGTCAGGCGGGTACCAGAGTTCGATCGCGCACTTGTTATCCGCCGTATAGCCCGAGGCAGCCAGGAAATCATTCGCAGCGGTGATGTTCGGCGATTGATACATGGTATCAAAAGCGTCCGTAGCACCCAGGAAGCCGGGCGGGTTCATGGAGTAGAGTGGCGAGGCCGCCCCATTATAGACCGTGTCAATGATCTCATCCCGGTCGATTGCCGATGCAAATGCCTTGACCACATTGGGATCATCCATGGGGGCCATGGTATGGTTGATGATCAGGTAGCGGATGAAACCACCCGCGATCTCACTAACAGTTAGATCAGAAACTCCGCGCAGTTGCTCGATCAACTCAGGATCCAAGAAACGCCAGGCGATATCGATCTCTCCATTCTGAACAGATAAGGCTAGAGTCTGTGGATCGGTAAAGTAGCGGATGATGATCTGATCCACTTGCGGGGTGCGTTCACCGGTGTAATAGGGGTTGGGCTCGAGCACAACCTGTTCATTCTGGGTGAACTGGCTGATATACCAGGGGCCAACGCCATAGATTGGAGCCGGCGGGAACAGCACACATTCTGTGAGCGGGAAGATATCCGGGTGGGATGGCAGATACGGAGCATCAGCCAGGATCTGCGGGAAGTAGGCAATTGGGGCCTTAAGTTGGAAAACCAGGGTGCTGTCAT
>JBFYSM010000517.1:0-3807 GCA_041301605.1 Chloroflexota bacterium
TCTCCAGCACCACCACCACTGCCAGCAGCAATCCCAGCCAGAACATGAACACATGGGTATACGTCCGCAGGCGGGAAAATCCGTAGGCGGCTTCGTAGAGCATCAGGCGCTGGAAAGCCGAGACCAGCATCACACCCACCAGCATAACCAGGGCGATCCCCAGGCCGGAGAAGACCCAGCGTTGGCTGGTTGTATTTCGGCGGCTGATGCCGCTCAGCCCCAGGAAGAGCAGCAGGCTGAAGAAGGCCACCGCCACCAGTTCCCCGAAACCGCGCCGGGCGTATTCGGCGTAGGTGTAGCCTTCGATGTTGATGTTGGCTTGACCGCCGAAGAAGTAGGCGAACTGGATGGCTACAAAAATCGCGAAAAGCGCCACCACGCTCCCAAGCACAATGGCCGACTCGGTGAAGCCCAGGAAAGAGGGAACGAGCGGCTTTTCGAGGCCGCTCAGCTTCTCATCCATGCTCTTCTGGGCGGCATGCAGGAGGATCCCAGCCAGCAGGAGGGCCAGGATGAGAATGTAGATGGCGCGGAAGATGTACTCCGGCAGTTTTTCGAGGCGGAACAATTGAACGAAATCGTCCAGGCGCTGGGCGAAGATCAGGTCTGCCGAGGAGAGCAGGACAGCAAAGAAAACCACCACCGGGATGGCGATCAGGATGCCGCGCAGGATTGGCCAGACATGTTTTCTGCCGCTTTGCTTCTCTCCGGATCCGGCGGCCTGCTTGCGCGATTCGGCTAGCTGGATCAACGAACGGGAAAGTGCGCTCCCTGCCAGCCGGAACAGCCCACCTATGTAATCCGCCAGGTTGTACTCCGGCCACCGCCCGCCCATCCAGGTAATGGACAGGAAGGCCATATACAGCAGCGTGAACATCACGGACAGGAAGACCGTCAGCGGTTCCTGGCGGATGAAGGTCATCACAGCGAAGAAGAGAATGGGTACCAGCAGGAGCAGGGATTTCCAGGATGGCTTCAACTGCTCCATCTGCATCAGGATGAATCCCCCTGCCAGGCATAGCACAACATAGATGGCAAAGGCGATCCCCGGTTCATGCTTCCAGAAAAGAAAATCGAAGGCCCAGCCAAGAAAGAGGGCCACCAGCCAGAGAATGTTCGGGCGTTTCATACGCACCTCCTCGATGTTTCGTCAAAGAATAGCAAGAATCGGCTTGCTGGAGCTATCAAAAGGTATCAGAGAGTATCGAATTTTGAGTGACGGTGTGCTATACTGATTCTGCTCGATTCTACTACTCTAATCATCCACCATTAGGAGGGTTCTTTGGGAATTAACGTAGTGAGGCAGGAAATAGGGGGTGTTGGGCGGGCGAAGCCCGCCCAACACCCCCAAATCTTACTCCCGCCAGGCGGCCGGGAAGAATGACAAGATCATTTAGATTTTTTGCCCAAATCCGCCTATTGACATCCGAATTGAAATATGTGATACTACAACCACACAGGGGGGAACACCCAAATCCGCCATCCTTATAGAAGAGGAGGTGGTGCCCAAAATGGATAGTAGTACGAAACGAAGCGCTGCGGCATCCCTCCTCGCTCTGCGATAAAGATGCCGTAGCGCGCACAGGGAGGCCGTCCGAAAGGGCGGTCTTCCGCTTTCACTCACCCCTGCGCCTTTCTCCCAGCGGGAGAGGGGATGGGGGTGAGGGTTTCATCCCCAAAAGAAATCCCCAGGCCGCGGGCTGTGAGCACGGCGTCGCCGTTCACATCCACGCGCTTGGGAACGGCCAGCGCCTCCCTCATCGAAACATCCACCACCTGTGCATTCTGCAGTGAAACCATGCGGCCAAAACCGCCCTCGGCGGCCAGGCGCACCGCCGCGGCGCCGTAACGGGTGGCCAGCCAGCGGTCGAAGGCGGTCGGCGTGCCGCCGCGCTGGACATGCCCCAGCACGGTGACGCGCGTCTCGAAGCCCTGCCTCTCGATGTATTCGCCCACCACCTGGCCGATCCCGCCCAGGCGCGGCACGTAGACCGCATCCCCCTTGCGGGAGAAGACCGGCTGGCCGCCCTGTGGCTTGGCGCCTTCGGAAACGCAAACGATGCTGAAATACGTACCGCGCTCCACCCGCTGGCGGATCTTGCTGGCAACTGCTTCATACTTGAATGGGATTTCCGGGATCAGGATAACATCTGCGCCGCCTGCCACACCGGAGTGCAGTGCAATGAACCCGGCATCGCGGCCCATCAGTTCCAGCACCATCACGCGGTGGTGGGATTCAGCAGTGGTGTGCAGGCGGTCCAAAGCCTCGGTGGCAATCATCAGGGCGGTATCGAAACCGAAGGTAATTTCCGTGCCGCCGATATCGTTATCGATCGTCTTGGGCACGCCGATGGCCGGAACACCCTTGTCGAACAGTTCATCCGCGATGTGGAGCGTGCCATCCCCGCCAATGACGATGAGCGCGTCCAGTTCCTGGTCCTGGATGGCAGCAACGATCTCATCGGATACATCCTCGATCACTTCCTTGCCATCCCGGATAACCTTGCGGGCAAAAGGGTTGCCGCGGTTGGCCGTGCCGAGGATGGTTCCGCCGCGTGGCAGGATGCCGCGCACATCGGAAAGGCCCAGGGGAACGATCCCGCCTGGAGTGATGAAACCATCGTACCCGTCCCGTACGCCAATCACCTCACACCCATAGACATTTATTGCAGTCTTGGTCACTGCCCGGATGACCGCGTTCAGGCCCGGGGCATCCCCTCCACCTGTCAGTACGCCGATTTTGCGCATGCTGCCTCCTTCCGCAAGAATTATAGCCTATGAAAAGTGGAACGAGATGATTTGGGAAGCGTATATTAAGAGGGTGTGTTTCGAATGAGTTGACAATTGCTAGTTGAGTAGGGCAGTATCTTTCTGCCCGTATCGAAACCAGCAATTCCGGGTCTCGACACCTGCACTGCACCGAACGCAGTGTGGTGCAAGTGTATGCCGGAAGACCACCGGCTACTCGACCCTCGCTATTCGCTTCAATGGTAATGAAACAAACCCATATCAAATTGGCTGGATGTTTTCTTGCATTTCGGACTTTATCAACCTATAATATGCTCATCATGCAGACACCCAAACCGGCACGCAAAGCAACTGCAACCAGGGTACTCGTTATCCTTGCCTTCTTACTGGTTCTTATCGGCTGGCTCTTTTCCACCCCAACGGGCTTGCTTGGCAAAGCGGATGCACTGGGTTACGCCGTCTGCCACCGCATCCCGGAACGATCCTTCCACATCGGGGAACGCGCCCTGCCCTTGTGCGCCCGGTGCAGCGGGATGTTCCTCGGGGCTGTCATCGGTTTGACATTCCAGGCAATCACGTCGAAGCGTCATGGCGGAACGCCTCACTGGAGCGTCATTGTAGTGATGGGCTTGATGGTTGTTGCCTTTGGCGTGGATGGCTCCAACTCATACCTTTACCTGATTAAACAGACCTACCCCGGCTTGCTGGAACAGGTTCCCAACCTTTACATTCCCAACAATACCCTGCGCCTGCTGACCGGTACCGGCATGGGATTGGGGATGGCCACCGCCCTTTTCCCGGCCTTTATGCAGACGGTCTGGCGCGAGTGGAAGAAGGAACCTGCCCTGACGCCGCTCAAGGCCCTGATCCTGGTCGCGATCGCCCTCGTGCTGGATCTGCTGATCCTGACCGAGAGCCCGGTTGTGCTCTACCCGGTGGCCTTCCTGAGCACAGGCGGCATCCTGCTCCTGCTGACCATGGTTTACACGATCGTTTGGATCACCCTGATGGGACAGGATAATATGTTCGATAACATCAAGCAGATGTGGCTGCCGCTGC
>JBFYSM010000296.1:0-2658 GCA_041301605.1 Chloroflexota bacterium
CTTCCACGGGGGAAGCCTGCGATAGATTTTTAAGAGTCAAGTAAGGAGTTGATTATGGAATCATTTCATGAAAGCATGAATGAATATAGGAAACAACTGGAGAAGGGGGCTATCCAAAAGGCCTATAAGGGATTGATGGAATATGTGATGGCCTTGAGGACGCATCTCAAGAACGAATATCCTGATCATTTTGTATCCGGCAGCATCTATTATGGCTACATGGATATGACGTATTTTTCCTTCACGCCAAGATCCTTGATGGATCGAAAGTTGAAGATCGCGATCGTGTTCATCCATGATGCCTTTCGGTTCGAAGCCTGGTTGGGGGGTTATAACAAACAGGTCCAGCAGAAATACTGGGAATTATTCAAGGAAAGCAGTTGGGATCAATACCGCCTCGTGTCCACTACGAAAGGTGCCGATTCGATCATCGAGCATACCCTGGTGGATGCCCCGGATTTCCGGGATCTAGGTGCATTGACAAACCAGGTCGAGAGGGAGGCGTTGGAATTCATCAAGGCTGTCGAGGGCTTCCTATCCAAACACTGAACTGACCCTGGAGTTGAACTCATGGCAGACGATTGGCTTGTTGTAGAGAGTGGGCTTGATATACCTGGATTGTGCTTCCGCCGCTTTCGTGGTGAAAGCGATTATGCCTTGATTGCCGAAGTACTGACCGGCAGTCAAAGAGCGGACGGTTATGACCGGATGGTCACCAGAGAAGATATTGCTGCGGCGTATGCAAACTCCCTGAGGAATTGTGATCCGCACACGGACATGGTCATGGCAGAAGTCGCAGGCAGGTTGGTCGGATATGGGCGCGTATGGTGGGAGCAGGAGGCGCCAACCAGGTACTTGTACAAGCACAATGGTTTCATATTGCCAGCATGGCGGAGAAAGGGCATTGGCCGCGCCCTGCTGGACTGGATGGAAAGCCGCCTGCAAGATATCGCCGGAGCGCATCCTTGTGAACCTGAAAAGTATTTCCAGGCCAGTGTTTCGCAGTTCCAGGAGAATACCGCCATCCTGTTGGAGCGTGCAGGCTATCAGCCGGTGCGGTATTTCTTCGAAATGGTTCGTCCCAACCTGGAAAATATCCCGGATATCCCTTTACCGGATGGATTGGAAACCCGCCCCGTAACGGCTGACCAATATCGAGCCCTCTGGGAAAGCACCCGGGATGCTTCCGAGGAAGAGTGGGGAGTGCCGGAACCCACCGAAGCCGATTATCAAAAATGGCTGGAGGATCCTCTCTTCCAGCCAGACCTCTGGCAGATTGCCTGGGATCAGGATACCGGGCAGCCCGTAGGGCATGTGCTGACTTATATCAACCATGAAGAGAACCGGCAATTTACTCGTAAGCGCGGCTATACAGAAGGCGTAGGTGTTTGCCGGGAATGGCGGCGACGCGGTGTCGCACGGGCGTTGATCAGTCGAAGCCTGCAGGCGCAAAAAGCTGCGGGCATGCTCGATTCCGCCCTGGTTGCAGACAGTGACAGCGCCAGTGGCGTCACGCGCCTGTATGAAAGCTGCGGTTTTCAAGTTGTCAAATGCGATACGATTTACCGCAAGCCTTTGAAACGGTAGACCAGTTCCCCATCGGCTCACACCCGGCTCTCCTGCACCCGGCAATCTTGCGTCGGATTTTCCGTTTCCAATCCGCGCAAATCCGTGAAATCGGCGGCTGATCTTTCAGGGAATGGAAGGCTCCACGGTTTCCTGTATTGCTACACCAGCCTTATCTGTGGGTGATAACAACGGCTGTCAAGATTGCCATTCCCCGAATGCAAGCGTGATATACTGGCAAGTAACTTTCGAAACCCGGAGGGGTTTTTATTGGCAAGCCTCCCCGGTAAGGTGTGACTGTTGCCGGAATTTAGTGAAACCGAAATCCTGGCCCGCGCCGTGCAGGGTGACCGGGATGCCTTTGGTGAGATCTACGAGACGTACATCGGACGTATCTATAACTACGTTTACTATCGTACGGGTAACGTGGAGGATGCCGAAGATCTGACCGCCCGCGTGTTCTACCGCGCCCTGCACCACATCCGCAACTACAACGACCGCGGCGTGCCGTTCTCGGCCTGGTTGTACCGGATCGCCCACAACCTGGTTGCCAACTGGCACCGCGACCGCAGCCGCCGGCAGGAGATCCCGCTCTCGGATACGCCCAACCTCCCCTACCGGGGCGAGATGCCGGAGCAGGCCTTGATGGATAATGAAGATCGGCGCGGGCTGATGCGCATGATCCGCGGCCTGCCGCCAGACCGCCAGGAATTATTGATCCTTAAATTCGTCGATCATCTCTCGAATGCCGAGATCGGCCAGATCATGGGCCGCAGCGAGGGGGCGGTGAAAAGCCTCTACCACCGCACGCTGCTGGCATTACGGGATGAAGTCGGCGTTGCGGGATCAGAGATCGAAGAATGAAGCGAGAAGTAACTTCTCAATAAATAGGGGAAGATGTGGGGTGTGTGGGCGGCGAAGCCGCCCCCACATCCCACATCCCACACCCCCCCAGGTTATTGAGATGATACAGCGAGAACAAATTTTTGGAGATTGTGAAGTATGAGCAGAAGAGACGAATTCCTGAAAGCTTCCAAAGACCGCCTTGTGGAGCTGGAGCACCGCCTGTCGGGTGTCCTCCAACCCATCAAG
>JBFYSM010000321.1:0-5443 GCA_041301605.1 Chloroflexota bacterium
CTTCGCCCGCCCAACACCCCCATATCTTCCCCCTCTTCACGGAGATTCCCAAAGAGACATTTTTTGTATGTTGCTTTATTTGACTTCTATGCTGATCACACCTTTAACCCAGATACCTCCTCCGAGGCCAGGCATAACCATCTTGAAACTGCCTTCTGTATCTGTGAAAGCCACCAGGCAGTCAGCACAGGCGCGAATGTCTTCCAGGCTGGCTTCGGCAGTATAGCCATCATCGGCTGTGAAGACAACTTTCGTAGCTCCATCCTGGATACCAGCCAGGTCGAGTAGTCCGTTCAAGCGTACGCCTTCAAAGTCAGCCTCGCCCTTGCCGGGCTGCTCGGCTGTGATGGTAACAACTTCCAATCCGCGCAGGTTGCCTTCGCCCAGGTTGAGCGGTTGGTTAACCATCCCCAGGATATCCAGGTTGCCCGGGCCGAGATATTCGCCTACCATACCAATGCTTGTATCCCCTGCAGGGACATTGACTACAATGGTGGCAACCATGCCAACCATATCGCGCTTGGTTAATTCACTGCTTACCAGGCGCAGCGGGAAATATTTCTCAGGCAGTTCCGCCCCTGCCACCTGGTAGGCCAGGATGATGTTGGCGTTGCGTTTGATCACAGCGCTGTCGAACGTGGCTGAAAAACCATCGCTGGCAACCACATCCACCGTGTAACCGGCATCCGCCAGGGCATCATTATAGGCCGGACCATCATGCTTGATATCATCATCCACATAACCGACCAACAAGTAGAGCGGGACTCCCACCCACTCCTGGCCTTCTTCATCCACCCAGGTGGCGCCGTGGCACTGGGGCGCCGAGCAGGACTCTAGGCTGCCGCGGTCGATCGGCTCCGTGATGGCGCCTTGCAGATCCAGAACCCAATCAGATACCAGGGCTTTGAGGGTGACGGTCGTCACGAATTTGACTGTCCAGTGGCCATCGACAACCTGGACAGGCTCGGTGCTGACAACCATCATCCGGAAGGCTCCATCGAAGGCTTCCGGCAGGGGTTCGCCTTCGCGCTCGTAGGCCAGGATGGCCGTCAGTTCGACCGGGTTCTTGAGCTCCTCGCCGGTGGCCGGATCGAAGGCAACAAAGGTGCCGTTCATCACCTGGTCATAGGACAATGTCATGCTGTAACCATCGGAGGCGGTGATTTCGATCCCCATATTTTCTTCCAGCCCTCCCAGTGCTTCTGCAATATCCTTGATCGCCACCCCACGGAAGATGGCAGGCGGTTCGATCTCCCCTGTGCTGCTCTTCCACCCGGCATAGCCTTCGGTGGCGGGCAATGCCATAACGTCCGCGTATGTCATCGTGGTGGTGCCATCCGCGCCCACCAGTTCCAGCGTGACATCGGGCATTGCAGGAGCCTCTGTCGGTTCTGCGGTAGCCGTTTCAGGGGTGGGCGTTTCTTTTGGCCCGCAGGCTGCCAGTACCACGGCGGTCAGCAGCAAAAGGCCACCCAATAAGAAAAGGATTTTGTTTTGTGACTTCATTGCTTCTCCTTATAAGAGGAATATATTCACCGGGGCCCCCGGTGTCCATCAATGAATGAGAATCTGCTTGCCAGTCTGGGAGGTATCGTATCCCCCCAGGGCGGTAGCCTGTTGCCGGAAGGCTGCGCTTTGCAATGCATCAAATAAGGATTGGAATCCAGCCTGGCTGGCCGTTTCCGGGGATAGGGCCAGGTCATAGCGTTCCTGGAAGAGGGGGATGAAATCCAGGTCGTGCTGGATGGCGGCCGCCCGGAGGCCGAGGGCAATATCCGCTTTGCCAGCCTGGATCATTCGGGCTGCTTCCGTATGGGTACGGACCTCGCGGCTGTAACCCTTGATCTGCTCCGCCGGGATGCCGGCCTGTTCCAACTGACGGTCAAGCCACAGGCGCGTCCCGGAGCCTTTGTTGCGGTTAGCGAAGGTGACATCCGGCCTTGCCAGGTCAGCCAGGGAGCGGACTTGCTTCGGGTTGCCTGGTGCAACCAACAAGCCCTGTTCACGGTAGGCCAGGGTCAACAGGGAAGTATCGCGATCGGGGAAGAGATGACGGATGAAGGGAATGTTGTATTCACCGGAGGGGTCGAGCAGGTGCGTACCGGCAATGTGGCAGAGTCCCTGGCGCAGGGCCACCAGGCCATCCAGGCTGCCAACCGGTAGGATCAACACATTGACCGATGAATGGATATTGCCTGCAAGCAGTTCCAGCGCCAAGTCGTGGCTGCCGGAAAGTACAATGACCGGCTGATCTGCCTCGGGCAAGAGCATCTCCTGGATCAGGAAGGCGGATGCCCTGGCCTTGTAGAATTTTTCGGTCACCCCGCGCGTCACGCGCACCTCCACCAACTCGACCAGGTTAGCGGACTCAAGAGCCAGGATGTGGTGACGCACCCATGCCGGCGACTGGCCCAGGGTCCCGGCCAGATGCGTGAGGGTGGCAGGAGCTGCCATCAGCAGGCGCAGGATCTGCATCCGTCGGGTATCGGCCAGGGTTTTTAGTTGTTCGAAGGTCTGGAGGCGGTCTATCCGGTTCATGTAAGCTGTGCGTTAAGGAAAAACTTAACGGCAAGTTTAGTCAGGTTTGGTCATTTTGTCAAATCGTTATCAGGGTACAATCGCCCACACTGGAGTCCCAATGCCTAGAAGCCGCAAAACCCACCATAGTTGGTTGTATTACCGCAATACCGCGATTGCCATGCTGATCGTCATCATCTTTGGAGTGGCGGTCATTGCCGCCCCGCTGAAGTGGACCTCCCTGCTGTGGCTCATCCCGCTGTTCCTCGTTTTTCGCCTGGTGTGGGTAACCTATCTCACCACCCACCCGGTGCGACGCCCGAACCTGTATCGCACGATGACGCCGCTGGATGTGCAATTGCAGTTCAAAGCGGTCGAATTCCCGGCCCGCGACGGCCTGACCATAGCCGGGTGGTTCCTGCCCGGAAACAACCGGCGGGCGATCATCATGGCGCACGGCTTGGGGGGTGCAGGGGTTACGATGATGTTCCATGCCCATCCGCTGGTCAAAGCCGGATACAACGTGCTGATGGTGGACCTGCGTGCCCACGGCATCAGCCAGGGGGATACGATCGATGGTGTGCAGGAGGTCGACGATATCCTGGGAGCAGTCGATTACCTGAAAACCCGGCTGGATGTCGATGCAGGGAAAATTGGGGCGCTGGGGATTTCACTTGGCGCACATACTGTCCTGCATGCTGCCCTGAGGACCGATGCCATCCGGGCATTGGTTCTGGAAGGGATCGGCCCAACCTGCCTCGAGGATCACGGCGGCAAACCAACCACCCTGCGGCGCAAGATCAATTATCCCATCAACTGGCTGCTGTACAAATTTGCCGATTTCATCAGCAACACGAAGCCGGAGAGCAACGCCCAGGCCCTGCGGAGGCTCGACCGTCCCATCCTGGTCATCTCGACGGGCAGGGGCACGGAGCAGCATTTTTCCCGTTTGTTGTTCGCCGCCGCCTCTGAACCCAAAGAACTGTGGGAGATCCCGGCCGCCCGGCACGCGGGAGGCTTCTTCCAGGAGCGCCAGGCCTACAGCGAGCGCATGGTGGCGTTTTTCGACAAGTGGCTTTTGTGAGGTAATGGGTTCAAGCATGGAAGTTGGTGAAACCCTCTCACTGGATCAGCCGCAGGATTTCCGCCACTGGTTGCGAGAACATCATAGCACTGCAAAGGAAATCTGGCTGTTGTTCTACAAGAAATCATTGGGAAAGCAAACGCTTTCGATCGCCCAGGCGGTGGAAGAAGCGTTGTGTTTCGGCTGGATCGACAGCACCTTGAAGCCACTCGATCCGGAAAGGTTTGCCCTGCGCTTCAGCCCGCGCCGCAAGGGAAGCTACTGGTCGCCGCATAACATCAATCGCGTCCGCAGGTTGATGGCGGAAGGCAGGATGACCGAAGCCGGGATGGCTGTCCTGCCGGATGATTTCAAGGGAAAGCTCTCCGAGTTCTTCGAGGATTCTCCTTTGGATGGGATTGACCTATCCCGCGATAAAAGTTTGCATCACAACCGTCAGCGATTTTGATGGCGCGGAGGTGGAGTTTGTCAATCCGTGGGATGAGTAAGGCTGAAACTGAAGCTGTCTGCTCAATCCATGAGAATCTATCGGATTAATGAGCGAGTCGGATTTATCCGACTTTCACGAACTGAGGCAGGAATTTATTCCGCCGAATCAAACAGAAGGAAAACCACCATGACCTACTGGCGACTCCTCTACCATCTCATCTGGGCAACACATGATCGTGAACCCAGCCTCACGCCTGAACGCGAGAAAATGTTTTATGGTGTGCTCTACCACAAGGCCAAGGAACTCAACTTGATAATCCACGCGGCCGGTAATGTTGATAAACATGCTCATGTTGTTGCATCCATTCCGCCAAAGCTCGCCGTAGCGGACTGTGTCCGTCATCTCAAAGGTGCGAGTGCGTATGCCATCAATCACATGGATGGAAGCGATGGCACTTTCAAGTGGCAAGGCGGTTACGGAGCGCTAAGCATCGGTGAGCGGTCTCTGAAAACGGTCATGGAGAATGCCGCGAGACAGAAGGAACACCATCGCGAGAACGAACTGATCGCGGTTTATGAGAGGATTGATGAGGATTGAAATTGGCTTTGGTTCGATTGGGGTTGAGCGGGGCTGAAGCCACCTGCTCAATACATGGAAGTCCTTCGGACTCACGAGTCGAATGAATTCGACTTTCACGAACTGAGATAGGGATTTATCCCGCCGATTTACATACCCGCGCCAAAATGGAGACAAATGATGAAATCAAATGAGATCAAAACGCTTTTCGATTACAACTTTTGGGTATTTGACAAAGTCTGGAATTGCGTCATGCAATTGACCGATGAACAATTTGTGCAGGAACTTGGCTATTCGCGCGGCTCGATCCGCAACCAGGTCGTTCATATGATGAGCGCCACGCGGCGTTGGATATGTCGTTTAAGTGGCAGTGAGATGGTTCCGCATCTGGCTTTCGATGATTTTGCCACTCGCGCCGCGACGAAAGCCATATGGAACGAACTGCGCGCCGAAGCGATGTCATACATCTCATCGCTGACCGAGGCTGACCTGGATGGCAAAATCACCTGGCAGTTGCCCGATCGGGGCATGAGCGCCGAGAATGCGCGTTGGGAAATCCTGTTGCATGTCGCCAACCATGCGACCGACCATCGTGCGCAAATCCTGGCGATGATCAATCAGCATTTCGGTATCGAAACGATGGAACAGGATTTGTTGTTTTATCTGCTGGAAGCGAAATAGAACACGCATTTCGTATATTGGTAAACTTATTTTCAGGAGATCTCATGAACCATACCTACACCAACCGCCGCTACCTCGACGCCCTCGAAAAGAAAGTCCTCATCTTCGACGGCGCGATGGGCACCAGCCTGCAAACCCAAAACCTGACCGCCGAG
>JBFYSM010000345.1:0-13013 GCA_041301605.1 Chloroflexota bacterium
CGATTGAGAGAAAATATCCAATGCGACATACAGCGAGCGCTTAGACGAAAACGTCTGAAGCGCTTGCTTTTGTCTGTCTGAAGCGGAATACGGACGGTCGCAACCAACTTTAGAAACGAGGAGATGGTTCAGTGGAAACTAAGGGGCTTAACTCGTTGCGCATCAGCCTGGCCTCACCGGAAACGATCCGGTCGTGGTCCTATGGCGAAGTACTCAAACCCGAAACAATCAACTACCGCCGCCTGCGCCCTGAAAAGGATGGCCTGTTCTGTGAAGCCATCTTCGGCCCGACGCGTGACTGGCAATGCTACTGCGGTAAATACAAGAACCCGCGCTACAAGGGCATCACCTGCGATAAATGTGGCGTGGAAGTAACCCGCTCCGCCGTCCGGCGCGAGCGCATGGGACACATCTCCCTGGCCACCCCCGTAGCCCACATCTGGTACACGCGCCGGATCCCATCCTACCTGGGATTGCTGCTGGATATCTCACGGCGGAACCTGGATCGTGTCTTGTATTTTGCCCAGTACATCGTCACCTATGTGGATGAAGATGCCCGCCAGAAAGCCCTCAAGCGCTTGCAGGATGAAATCTCCGTTTCCGAGCGCGAGCAGGCCGCCACCATCAACGCCAAGATTGCAGATGTAAAAACCCGGCGCGACAAGAAACTGGCAGAACTTGCCCAACACCAGGCTGACCTGGAACACAATTACGATGAGTTGATCGCGACCAAGCTGGAACCCATTATTCAAGAAGGCCAGCACCTGGAACGCTTGCTGAGCGATAAAATGGGAAAACCGGCGGATGAAGCGATCCGTTTTGAAAGCAGCGAAACGGTCATTGTCGAAGCAGGCAAGAACGTCACAACCAGCCATATCAAAAAGGTTCAGAAGTTCGTACAGGAGCGATTGGAAGCTCTTGAGAATGAACTGAAAGATCAGCGCGACCGCGAACTGGAATCGGCCAAAATGGAATCCTCTGCGGTCAAAGCCGACGCAGATTTACAAATGAATGCCCTGCGCAGCCAGCTGGAAGATCAATCCTCTGTCAGCCAGGATCTGAATGCAAACACGCGCGACGAGTTGATGGAGTTGCGCCCCTTCACGTTCATGGGCGAAACCCGCTACCGAGAACTCAAGAGTCGCTGGGGCAATGTTTTCCGTGCTGATATGGGCGCGGAAGCCTTCTACGATATCCTGCGCCGCCTCGATTTGAACAAACTGAGCGAAGAACTCTGGCATGAACTCCGGACAACCAAGAGCAAGCAGAAGCGCAAACGGGCTGCCACCCGCCTGAAGGTGGTGGAAGCCTTCCGGCGCTCCGGAAACCGCCCGGAATGGATGATCCTGACCATCCTGCCCGTCATTCCTCCCGATCTGCGCCCGATGGTGCAATTGGATGGCGGCCGCTTCGCCACTTCGGACCTCAACGACCTGTACCGCCGCGTCATCAACCGCAACAACCGCCTCAAGCGCCTGCTGGAATTGGGCGCGCCGGATGTGATCGTGCGTAATGAGAAGCGCATGCTGCAAGAAGCTGTCGATTCGCTGATCGATAACTCGCAACGTGGCAAGGCCCTGTCCCGCCGCGGCCGCCGCGAGTTGAAATCATTGAGCGACATGCTCAAAGGCAAGAAGGGCCGCTTCCGCCGCAACCTGCTCGGTAAACGCGTGGATTATTCCGGCCGTTCGGTGATCGTTGTTGGACCTCAATTGAAACTCTACCAATGCGGCCTGCCAAAAAGCATGGCCCTTGAACTCTACCGCCCGTTTGTTATCTCCCGCCTGGTGAGCCATAACTATGCGGCCAATGTCAAGGGGGCCCGGCGCTTCATCGAGCGCAACCGTCCCGAGATCTGGGAAGTGCTCGAAGAAGCCATCAAGGAGCGCCCTGTGCTGCTCAACCGTGCACCAACACTGCACCGTCTGGGCATCCAGGCATTCGAACCGGTGTTGATCGAAGGGTCGGCCATCCAATTGCACCCGCTGGTCACAACCGCCTTCAATGCCGACTTCGATGGCGACCAGATGGCTGTCCACGTGCCGCTTTCGGATAAAGCTGTACAGGAAGCTCGCCGGTTGATGCTGGCATCCAAGAACCTGTTGAAGCCAGCCGATGGTGAACCCATCATCGGCCCTTCCAAGGATATGGTTTTGGGGGTTTACTACCTGACCATGCTACACACCCAGCCTCATATTGGCGATGGACGTTCCTTCTCTGATATAGATGAATTGGTCATGGCTTACGAACTCGGCCAGGTGGATGTACACTCCGAGATCAAAGTACGGGTTAAAACCTGGTACGATACCGAAGGCGGCCGCTTGAATGAACCGGAAACCCGGATTGTGGATACCACCGTGGGCCGCGTGCTCTTCAACCGCATCTTGCCGGAGAAGATCCAATTCGTCAACGAAAAGTTAGAGAAGGGCGGCGTGAAGGATCTCATCGCCGATGTGTATGAGATATGCGGTGCGGAAGTAACAACAGAGGTTGCGGATGAAATCAAACGGATTGGCTTCGAATATGCCATGCGTTCGGGCACAACCCTGGCAGTTGGTGATATCACCGTGCCTCCTAAAAAGGAAGAGATCCTTAACGAGGCACTCCAGGAAGTGGAATTGATCAACCGCGATTTCCGGCGTGGCTTGTTGACTGAACAAGAACAGAATGAGCGCACCATCGAAATCTGGCAAAGAACCACTGTTCACATTGCAGATGAGGTCAAGAAGGCCATGGATCCGGATGGCAACCTGGCAACCATGGCCAACTCCGGCGCAACCAAGGGCGGCTTCAGCCAGCTCTCCCAGTTGGCCGGTATGCGCGGCTTGATGGCAGATCCTTCCGGACGTATCATCTCCTACCCTATCCGTTCGAACTTCCGCGAAGGCCTGACCGCCCTGGAATACTTCATGTCCACACATGGCGCCCGCAAAGGCCTGGCAGATACCGCCCTGCGTACCGCCGATGCCGGTTACCTGACTCGCCGCCTGGTGGATATTGCCCAGGATATCATCATCAACGAACACGATTGTAGCACCCGTGAAGGCATCTGGATCCGCAAACGCGACAACGTTGCCGGTCAGGCGATGACCGTGCGCATGTATGGCCGCCTGATCGCAGAACGCGTCCTCGACCCGAAAACCGGTGAAGTCCTGGCTGAACCGGACGATGTCATTGACCATGAGCTGGCCCGCAAGATCGTGCATGCAGACATACCCGAGGTCAAAGTGCGCTCTCCGTTGACCTGTGAACTGGTGCACGGTATTTGCGCCAAATGCTACGGGGTGGACCTGGGACGCGGCGTCATGGTCGAACTTGGCTCCGCGGTGGGCATTGTGGCTGCACAGTCGATCGGTGAGCCCGGTACACAACTGACCCTGCGCACATTCCATACGGGCGGTGTGGCCGCCGGCGGTGATATCACAACCGGTTTGCCGCGCGTGGAGGAACTCTTCGAAGCCCGCAAGCAACCCAAGGGTGAAGCAGTCATTTCCGAGATCGATGGTGTCATCCGCATCATCCAATCCGATAAATATACCGATATGCGCCTGGTCCGCGTCGAACATGCCGAGATGATCTCCGATACATACGATATTCCGAAAGAATGGAAAATCGCGGTAAAGGAAGAGGCTGAAGTCAAAGCAGGCGACGTGCTGGCTACGCTGGAGGATGCAAGTATCGCCGCCCAGCATGCCGGCCGCGTGCGGATCGAAAAGAAAAAACAAGTCATCGTTTCATACGAGCAGCGCGAAGAAGTCGAACACGAAATCCCCACCACCTTACGCCTGCTTGTAAAGGATGGCGAACACGTAACCGCCGGTCAGCCGTTGACCGAGGGCTCCCTGAACCCTCATCGCATCCTGCGCATCCAGGGTCGCGAGGCCTGCCAGATGTACCTGTTGAACGAAATCCAAAAGGTATACCGCTCGCAAGGTCAGAACATCCATGACAAGCACTTCGAGGTCATCATCCGCAAGATGATGAGCAAGGTGCAGGTCACCCGTCCCGGTGACACGAAATACTTGCCAGGCGACCCCGTTGACCGGCTGGAAATCCGCAAGGTCAACGAGCAGATGGTGGAGGAAGGTAAACAACTGGCACGGTTTGCAGAGATCCTGCTGGGTGTAACAAAGGCCTCGCTTTCGACCGATTCCTTCCTGTCTGCTTCATCCTTCCAGCATACCATCAAAGTATTGGCAGGTGCGGCCATTGGATCCAGCACGGATCCGTTGTATGGCCTGAAGGAAAATGTCATCATCGGTAAACTGATCCCGGCCGGTACGGGCTTCACGCCAGACCGGTTCAAGGAAAAACAGACCGAACTTGGCTCGTCACAATGGACGGAGATTCCCGACAGCGCAGCCTCGGATTAAAACCAGCAATTCCAGACCCAGTTCCCATATCCCCGCGATATGGGAACTTTTTATTCCCAGGGGTTGTCGCAAAATGCCTTCGGCATTATGATTGTCGCAAAAGGAGAGAAACATGCAAAATAAGTTGTATTCCATCCTCGCGTGTTTTACACTGCTTATCCTGGTTGCATGCGGTTCTTCTGGAACTGGAGCTGAACCAACTCCCAATTCCACTGCGATCATCGAAACAGCAATCGCAAATGCCAATGCGACGATGACGGCCATGGCAGTCGTCCAGCCATCGCCGCTGCCTTCCGATACACCCATCCCAACAGCCGCAGTTACGGATACTCCATCCCTGACGCCGCTACCACTAGAAACGGCAACCCTGCCAGGAGTTCGCGTAAGTGTCTCTGAAGAAACCAACTGCCGGACCGGCCCTGGTACCATATACGACCGGGTGGGCGGCCTCAAGGTTGGTCAATCGGCGGAAGTGGTTGGGCGCGACCAGGCCACCCAACATCTGTACATCCGCCTGCCCGACAACCCGGTGGTATTTTGCTGGATCATCAGCTACTATGCCAATGTGACCGGCAATGTCGCCACCATTCCAGTCATGACCCCTCCACCAACACCGACAGCAACGATCACCACCACTCCTGGCAAAACCACCACCCCTTCCATGGATTTCTCGGTCAGCTTCCTGGGAGCGGATTCGTGCGTGGCCTGGTTCCTGGAGTTCAATATCGTCAACACGGGTGCAATTGTGATCGAATCTGTCAAGGTTGTCGCCAAGGATCTCACCACGCCCAATACATTTACGGCCAGTTATGATAAATTTGAAGATTGGAACGGCTGTACTGTAGGGGCGGTTCAGATGGACCTGGTAACCGGGGAATCCGAAAAAACGAACAGCGGCGCGAATATCACTTACAACCCGGCCGGGCACAGTTTCGAAGCGAATATCACTGTTTGTTCTCAGAATGGTTTGGCTGGTTCATGTTTGACGAAAACAATCACTTTCATTCCATAACTGAATTCACATCTGGATGTAAAAACTGGTGGCCATCTGACCACCAGTTTTTTTTATTTGACGATAGCAGGAACTCACCCACGTTCCCAATCATCTTGGAGCCAAGTCTCTATTGACCTGGGTTCGGTTCGCTTTTGCTTTCGCTCTTGGCCTCGCTGCTTGCAGCAGGCTTCGGATCCTTGCTTTCCTCTTTTTTATCGTGATGGAACGACTGCCCTGAAGGAGACCGGTGATCGGTGGCGTAGAAACCCGAGCCTTTGAAAAGGATGCCCACCGGGGCATACACTTTCTTCAGGCTCTTCTTGTTGCATTCCGGACAGCGCGTCAACGACTGGTCGTTGAAGCTCTGCTGGCGTTCAAACTGGATTCCGCAATGTTCACAACGATAGGTATAGATTGGCATGGGTGAACTTACTCCTTACTGACCGGCGGGCATTATAGCCCATATAAATAGATGTTGCAAGAGCCATAAAGATGCTCGCTCGAGAACTCCAGGGTGCTATGGTTTCAGTTGTTTTCGATTATATTAAAAATTCCACAAAACCCTTGATTTATTCCCGAAAGTTGTTATAATAGAACAAACGTTCGATTTATGGTGTTCTATGACATTCTCTGATTCTTTCTCCCTTGCATTGCGCGCTTTTCTGGAACTGCAGCCTGAGTTGGAACAGGCCGGTCGACCGGCTGTTTCCTTCCCGGTACAGCCGTCTCTACGGGATGTTCTCGAGCAATTTACTCCATTACCAGTGGATGCCCTCTTCATCGGCGTCGCGGAGGATGGCCTGCCAGTTCTGCTCAACCTTTCAGATCCGGCGCCGGGTCCCATCCTGGTAACCAGTGACAGCGGCTGCGGCAAGACCAACCTGCTGAGATTGCTCGCACATACAACGGACATATTGCAAGATCCCGGAGATCTTCAGTTCGGTGTCATCACGGCTTTCCCGGATGAGTGGAGCAGCCTGGAAAATTCGCCCAACAGCCTGGGCATCTGGCCGGTATTCCATGAAACTGCCAGTGAACTGCTATCCATGCTGGTATCTTGGGCCGGTCGTTATCGGCGCGGACGCCAGGTGGTGCTGCTCCTGCTGGATGATCTTTCACGCGTAACCGGTATGGACGCAGGCGCGACTGAAGATCTGACCTGGCTGCTGCTCAACGGTCCGGGGCGCGGCATCTGGCCGGTGGCGACTCTGAATTCATCTGCAGTGGCCGACCTCTCCTCGTGGACGCGTTACTTCAGGACACGCATTTTCGGCCATGTCGGCCAATCCCAATTGGCCGGTGCATCGACCGGGAACCCGGAATGTGATCTTGAATCCCTGTTCCCCGGTATCCAATTTACACTTCAACGGCAGAGGGATTGGCTTGATTTCTGGATCCCTTCAGTCGATTAGGAGGTTGATATGAACGTAGGAATGATGTGGTTCGACAATGATCCCAAAACTGCTCTGGCAGCCAAGGTTTCCCGCGCTGCCGAATACTACCGCGCCAAATACGGCCGTATCCCGGATATTTGCCTGGTCAATCCTTCCATGCTTGCCCAACAAGATGCCGAACCCTTCCAGGGACAGGCGGGCAAGATCGTCGTGCGGGCTTTCCGCTCCATATTGCCAGGACATCTCTGGATTGGCGTGGAGGATAAGATGGCAGCCGGGGCTGATTAACCTGCCAGGGTAGTGCAACAAGCAAAAGACGCCGTGATGGAAGCCACGGCGTCTTTTCATTCATCTGCACCATCTTTTATAAGCTATTCTTGTATCATCTCGATAACTTGGGGGGCGGGGGGGCATGGGCGGCGAAGCCGCCCATACCCCCATCTTCCCCTATTTATTGAGAAGTTACCTATTCTTATCCCAAAGCGACCACAAAGGCGATTGCCTGGCTCTGGTCGTGACTCAGGCTGAGTGACCACTCTGTAAGGCCCAATGCTTTTGCCCGCCGGGAGGCCACGCCATGCAGCAGCAACCGTGGCTGCCCGGCTTCCCCGCGCAGGATCTCGATTTCCCGGAAGGAAACCTCCCCGATCCCGCAGCCGAGTGCCTTGGCGGTTGCTTCCTTGGCCGCCCAGCGCGCCGCCAGTGATTCTTCCCGTCCAGCACATTCCCCAATCTCAGCCGGGGTGAAGACGCGTTCCAGGAAGCGTTCACCGTGTTTCTCCAGGGCTTGGCGGATGCGCTCGATTTCGATCAGGTCGACACCGGTGGCAAGATTCATGATGCCTGCCTTTACGGCCCCGCAACCGCAATCGCCAGTTTATCTGGGTGGAGGAACTTCCGGGATACTTCCACAACTTGCTCGGGGGTCACCGCCTTTACCATTTCCGGGTAACGGCGGTAATAATCCAGCCCCAGGTTATGGCGCTCCATATTCAACAGGGCATTGGCCACACCCGCATTGGACTCCAGCGAGAGCGGCAGGCGACCGATGAAGTTCGCCTGGCTGTCAGCCAGTTCATCTGCAGTAACGCCTTTCTTCACAAAACGGGCAATCTCCTTCTGGATCAGGCCAGCGGCTTTCTCGACATTACCCGGATTGACGCCCGCAGCGACATCCCATGATCCGGGGCCGATCCCGGCATTGAGCGAACTGTAGGCGTAATAAGCCAGGCCTGCTCTTTCACGCACCACTTCCCCGATACGCCCCATCATCCCGAACTGCCCTAAAACGGAATTGCCCAACGAGGCCGGGATGTACTCAGGATCCAAACGTTTCGGTCCGGATGCGCCGATCACCAGGTCAGATTGGAACTTGCCCGGGATGGTCACTTTGCGAGTCACGCTCTGGATGAGAGGCTTGACCGGGGGCAGAACCGGGGACTCTGGCTGGCGCGGATTCCGCCAATCACCCAGCACGCGCTCAACCTGCACAAATGCCTGGATTGCTTCCACCGCGCCGACAATCACAATAACCATCCCACGCGGCCCCAGATGTTTCTGGTGGAACTTGACCAGGTCTCCCCTGGTGATGGCCTGGATGGTTTGCGGCCAGCCGTCTTCCGGTCGGGAGTAGGGATGATTTTCGAAAACGATCTGGTCGAAGGTCAGCGAAGCCATATCAGATGTATCCTGGGCACGGATAGCCAGGCCGGTCAATAACTGGGCGCGCAATTTCTCCACCTGCCTTTGTGGGAACATCGGCATCCGGATGGCTTCGGCCAGCAAATCCATCAGCAGAGGCAGATCCTCGACCAGGGCACGACCGCTGAACCCGGTGGTATGGGCACCAGAGCTGAGGCCCAGGCTGGCCCCACAGGATTCCAGGGCATCGAATATCTGCTGGAAATCGCGTTTCTCGGTGCCGCGCATCAGCGCCCGGGCAGTGAAATCAGCCAGGCCCAGTTTCTCATCGCTGTCGAACAGGCTACCGGCCTGGATATATCCGCTGATAACCACCGATGGACTGTTGAAGTTGGAACGACACAGCACCACAATGCCATTCGGAAGTACCTGGCGATGAATATCCTCCGGGCCGGGCAGGTTGGCTTCCATCCTGGAGGTCGATTTGGGCTTTGTCATTGTGAACCTCCGGAACCAGTTGGCAGGTATGTTCCAAACACCCGTTCCTGCGGACGAAGGTAGGCCTGGGCCACGCGCTGGACATCCTTGGGTGTAACTTCTGCCAGCTTATCCAGGTAGGAAGTGAACCAATCATAAGTGGCAAACATCTCGGCATAGCCAAGCCAGAAAGCCTGGTTGGTGATGTTCTCGCTGCCATAGGCAAAGATGGCACGCGCCTGCTTGATGGCGCGGGCAATCTCTTCCGGGCTGGCTAATTCATCCTGGATGCGCTTGATCTCGCCATCCAATGCAGCCAGGGCTTGGGCTGGTTTGCGACTTGGGTGCACGGTGATCATGATGCTATACAGGAATGGATCGAGCGTGGTTGTCAGGCCTCCATTGACAGCAACTGCCAGTTCTTTTTCCACCAGGGCGCGGTACAGGCGGGAGGTTTTATTGGAGATCCCTCCGCCGCCGAACATGTTGAGGTTGCTGGGGCCTGCCAGCAGGCTGTCGAGCACGCTGAGCGGATAGAAATCGGGGTGCGACCCGGCGACGGAACGGTAGGCCACCTCGAGGTAGCTAGTTTCGCCCGGCCCCTCAACGGTCAATTGGTGTTCGCCGCTGGGAATCGGCTCGGCGCGGGAGAGACGCGGGAGATGGGGCCCGGCCGGGAAATCCCCATATAATTCTCTCAGAAGTTTGAGCATCCGGCGGGTGTCGAAATCCCCAGCAACGGCGATCAGGGCATTGTTGGGCTGATAATAAGTGCGATAGTGATTGTACAGATCGTCCCGGCTGATAGATTTCAGGTCAGCCAGGTCACCAATGACTTCGTGGTGGTAGGGATGGACGCGGAAGGCGGCATGCTGGACGGCCTCGCTCAGCAGGAAGAGCGGCTCGTTCTCACTGCCCTCACGCTCGGAGATGACCACCGTGCGCTCGGATGCAACCTCCTTCGGATCATAGAGACTGTTGTACATCCGGTCAGCCTCCAGGCGTAAGGCCAGGTCGATCTTGTCGGCTGGCATGGTTTCGAAGTAGGTAGTCCAATCCAGATAGGTAAAGGCATTCCACATGCCACCGTCGCGTGAAATGGCCTTATCCAGAACGGAGGCCGGGTATTGCGGCGTACCTTTGAACTGCATGTGTTCCACCCAGTGGGAAATACCGGTTCGGCCAGTCTGCTCATCCTTCGAGCCGACCCGGTACCAAACCCAGTGGCTGATGATGGGTGCCGTGTGGATCTCTTTCAAGAGAATCTGCAGACCATTGGATAGTTTGGTGCGAGTGATGGAATCGGTCATGGGATCTCGCGATTTCCTACCGGAACCACCAGTCGCATAATTTGGGCATTTTCTGGCAGGCAGGCGCCTGTTCCCAATAGAATGGGCCAGTATAAAAGGCGTTCCTGAGCGGTGCTACAATGGATTTCAGGTTTGAAAAAGGCTCATGCAACTCAGTGTCGGCGAGAGGGATATCTACATCCACGGTCAAGCTGACGGGCACCTCCTGGTCGACATCCACAACCATGTTCAATTGAACGGGTAGAACGGTGCCAGCCGGCAGGATGATGTCGGTCGGCGCGCTGAAGATATTCAGGCCTCCGGTTGTCAACGTGACCCTGGCATCAGTGATCAACGTATCCTGTGTCAATGTAACATTGGTGTTCTGCAATATCTGCAGAGGGAAACTCACATTGATCTTATCCTCGACCAGAATGGTGGTGCGAATGTGTGCTTCATCCATTTTTCCGAAGTTCTCATACAATCCCTCGACCACCCCGCCAACGACAAGACGCTTCAAGCCAAAGTATTCGCGGCTGAGCAATACCAAAACAGCGATCAGGATCACATTGACGATCAGGGATAGCGTGCCGGTCACGTTCCAGTAGGCCACGCGCACCTTATCGCGTTCCAATCGGAAAGGCCTTTTTTTCCCTGAGGATTTCTTGGGCTGCTCCTTCGGTTTGGACAACTCCTTCCTGGGGATGGGTTTCACATCCTCCCCGGCGTTGTCTTTTTGGCCTGCAGTCAGGATGGCATTCATCCGTTTAAGTGGGCCATAGGGTTGTTCTTTATCTTGTTTGGGTTCTTCAGATGCATCGGGTAGCTTCATGGCAATCCTCCTGCTGAGAGATGCTTAATATTAGCATAGAGTAGCCAAATCTGCGCAAGGATTTTTGGATACACTTGCATGGGATTCCTGATGCGGCTATAATTCGCCCGCATTATTTGGACTGATTAAGGAGTATTTTTCATGAGTGACCCGAAGCACATGGTAGCCGTGATCGGTGCCGGACCTGCCGGCTTGTTCGCCGCCCGCAAGCTGGCCGATGCTGGCGTGCGTGTGGTGTTGTTCAACCGCGATATCAAGCCCGGCGGCCTGGCCGAATATGGAATATACCCGGAAAAGCTGAAGATGAAGCAGGGATTGCGCAACCAGTTCCGGCAGATCCTTGCTTCTGAAATGATCGATTACTACGGCAACATCACCGTCTGCTGCGGTGGGAATATCGTGCTGGAGGATCTGTTGGAATCCGGTTTCCATGCCGTCATCGTTGCCACCGGCGCCCAGGGCACCAAGTGGCTGCGCATGCCGGGTGAGAACCTGCCCGGCGTCTACCATGCCAAGAACATCGTTTTCCACTACAACCAGCTACCACCCTACAGTACGAAGAAATACCTGATCGGCAAAAAGGTGGCGGTGGTTGGGGCGGGCAACGTGATGATGGATATCGCCCACTACCTGGTGCGCGACCGCAAGGTGGAGGAGGTGGTTGCTGTTGTGCGCCGCGGCCCGGCGGATGTCAAATTCACCAGGAAAGAAATGGAAGCTGTCGGCCGCAACCTGGACCTGGCTGCCCTGGATGCCGAATTCAAGCGGGTGACTCCTATCATGAAAGCGATTGGGCAGGATGCAGCTACGGCAAAAACCATGTTCACGGATGCCTTGCCCAAGGCAGTAGAGCCGGTATCGCCAACCCGGCTGCGCTTTGAGTTCCTGGCTTCACCAGTGCGCGTACTCGGCGATTGGATCAATGGTGTGAACGCCATCAAGGTGGAGGAGAATATCCTGGTGGCATCCGATGGAACGGTCAAGGCGCGCGGAGTGGGAACATCCCGGCAGATCGAGGCCGATACGATCATCTTCGCCATCGGCGATACCGTGGATAAGGATTTTTGCATTCCAACCTTCAACAATTCCTATCTGGCCGCTCCTGAGCCATGTTATCCGGTGGATGGTACATCTTACGAAGCCTTCGACCCGGATGCCAACCGTTCAATAGAACGGGTATTCCTGGCAGGTTGGGCGCGCCAGGCCAGCACCGGCCTGGTCGGCATGGCGCGCAAGGATGGGGAGAACGCTGCCCGCGCTGTCCTGCAGTTCCTGGAAGGCCAGCCTGGCATGCCAGACCTGGAGAATGTGCTGGAAAAATTCGAATCCCGCCTGGAGGAGACTCACCAACGCGTGGTGAACAATGAGCGCCTGGCACGCCTGGAACAGGCCGAGCAGGAGGAGGCCGCCGAACTCGGCGCAGAGGAATTCAAGTTCACATCCAACGATGAGATGTTTACTGCAATGGGGTTTTGAGATTAATGACGAATGCCCCGTTGGGGTATTGAGTAAGAGCCGCTACAGATCTTCCTCCACACAAAAGTCATACGATCCGATACCCTGGATCAATAAGTATGCGCTCCTGCCGTCGCTGCGATTGACAACCCGGTGTACATGCACAGGGACAACCTCCGTATGCTGGCCTGGGCGCAGGATCATTCTCCCCGCAGGATTCCTGGTTTCAACCTGCACAACACCCTCCAAACAAACGAAGAAATCTGCCACTTGTGTGTGATGATGCCATTCAGTGGAGCCATTTTTCTCCAGCTCCATGATCCGTACCAGCACATTGTCGGTCTTGAGTATTTCACGGTTGCTCATGATTTACTCCATTCTCTATAATCGGTTTGGTTGCAGTTTCTACTCTGCTTTATTATCTTCTTATACCACTGCCACAGGCAAAGGTTATAGAAGGATTTTAGGTTCTCTGGGAATCGCCGGAGCAGGGAGGAAATTGGGGGTATGGGGCGGGATTCGCCCGCCCCATACCCCATATCTTTCCATCCATCACGG
>JBFYSM010000359.1:0-3459 GCA_041301605.1 Chloroflexota bacterium
ATAACATGTTCACAGATGAGGAATACGAGACGATAGCCTCAGTCTTGACCATTGCATCCCGTTCAACCACTCGCATCCAGCGCCTGATCAGTTCCCTGCTGGACATCAATCGCTTGGAATCCGGCAAGACGGTAGGAACTCAGCAAGCAGTCCATCCAACGATACTCTTGGAAGATGCCATGGACGCGGTCCAGGCTATGGCAGATAGCCGAAATCAATCCATAAATACCAACCTAACCCCAGACCTCCCCCTTGTGTGGGTGGACGCGGATATGATCCGCCGTGTGCTGATCAACCTGATCGAGAATGCGTGTAAGTTTTCACCAGCGCAAGGGAAGGTCGAAATCGGTGCCAGGGCAAATGGTGATTGGCTCCAAATATGGGTGCAGGATACGGGGCCGGGGATTCCCATTGAAGACCAGGAGCGTATCTTCGAAAAATACACCCGTTTGAATGAAAAGGGAGGCCCGGCTGGGCTGGGTGTAGGGTTGGCATTCTGCCGGCTGGCCGTTGAGGGTCATGGTGGCAGGATTTGGGTCGAGAGCAAGCCCAATTATGGGGCGAGTTTCAACCTGACTTTGCCTTTTGCGAAAGTATCCTCACAAATCTATCAGGAGTAGAATGCAAGAGATTGCCCCGAAAATATACATGGAAGATCAGTACCTTGGAGTCACCCTGGGTGCGATTGTTACCACACGCGGGTTGATCCAGATCGATGCTCCGCCCATGCTGGATGATGGACGTTCATGGCGGGCTTCCCTGCTCAATCTGGGAGGCGGTCCAGAACGCTTACTAATCAACCTTGACGCGCATCCCGACCGGACTCTGGGGACCCGCTCCATGGAATGCATGGTGATTGTGCAGGAGAAAACCGCGCAGGTGTTTCGTAACCGACCAACCGCCTTTAAACCCCAGTCAGATGAAACCGGTTCAGACTGGGAAACAGTCCCCAGCCTGGGCAACATCCGCTGGATGGTTCCGGAGATCACATTCAGTCATCAGATGGAAATCCATTGGGGGGAAAAACCCGTGCTACTGGAGCACCACGCCGGGCCCAGTGCAGGTGCCGTATGGGCGACCATCCCTGCTGAAAAGGTGGCCTTTGCCGGTGATATTATCGTGCTCAACCAGCCACCCTTTCTGGCTGGTTCCGATATCCCGGCCTGGATTGAATCACTGAAAATATTACTGTCCCCGGCATATCGGGGCTATGTGGTTGTGGCCGGCCGAGGAGGAATAGCGACGGTGGATGACATTCGTGCCCAGTTGAACTTCCTGAATTTGGTACAGTCAAAACTGGAGAAAATGGCTTCCAAGAAATCCGTTTCGGATGCCATGGACAGCCTGCTGACAAGCCTGCTTGCCGACTTCAAGATTCCGGATAATCGCCGCGACCAGTACACACAGCGGCTGCGTCACGGATTGTTGCAGTATTATTACCGCCACTATCAAAACACAAATTTGACAAAATCAGAGGAGTAAAACCCGTGTCCGGGGACTACCAACCGATCTTCGAACTGAAGCGCGGGAATATCGTCGAGTCAGTTCACTGTGGGGCGGTGGCTGTTGTGGATTCTACTGGCAAGCTATTAGCCTGGCATGGCAATCCATATGCGGTCACCTTCATGCGTTCCAGCGCCAAGCCATTCCAGGCGCTTCCTTTCATCGAAATGGGCGGCGACCAGGTTTTCCACCTGACCTCCCGCGAGATTGCCATCTTGTGCGCCTCTCACGATGGCACGGATGTACATGTTGCTGTTGTAAAAGGCATCCAGGAAAAAGTAGGCGTGCAGGAGAGCGACCTGCAATGCGGCGTCCATCTACTCAGCCATCCGCCTACCGTGGAGGCCATGCGGATGCGTAGCGAAGCGCTGACACCCAACCGCAATAATTGCTCCGGCAAGCATACCGGCATGCTGGCTCATGCCCGCATGCGCAACCTGCCAATTTCGGATTATTTGAATCCAAACCACCCCATCCAGAAAACTATCCTGGAAGTGTTCTCGGAGATGGTGGGTGTCCCTACCAAGGATATCGAAACCGGGACCGACGGCTGTTCGGTGCCGACTTTTGCCGTTCCACTCTACAATGCAGCCCTGGGGTTCGCACGCCTGTGTGACCCGCGCGGGCTTTCTGCTGAACGGACGAATGCCTGCCGCCGGATCGCCACCTCCATGATGGCCCACCCGGATATGGTAGCTGGTCCAGGCGACTTCGATACCCGCCTGATGGAAGTCGGTGCCGGGCGGATCCTGGCAAAAGGCGGCGCAGAAGGTTTCATGGCACTGGGAATCATGCCCGGTGTGCGCGGTTCTGGAAAGCCTGGTGTTGGGATTGTCTACAAGATCGCCGATGGGGATTTGTCTGTACGGAAATTCGAGGGCGGTTCCTACAATCGCGCCCGGCCTGCAGTCGGGTTGGCCATCTTGAAACACCTGGAGTGCATCTCCGACAAGGATCTTGAATCCCTGGCTGAATTTGGCCCCGTGAAGCCGATCACCAACCATCGCAAGATCGTTACTGGTGAGAGTTACCCCGTTCTCAAGTTGGAAAAGGCCTAGTGGCAGCATGAGTGAACTTGCCAGGCGCGCCCTGCAGGTGCACCATCGCCTGCTGGAATTCTACGGCCAGCCAACCTGGCGGAACCCCCTTCCGCCGCTGGATGAACTGGTTTCCACCATCCTTTCACAGAACACGAATGATGTCAACCGCGACCGGGCGTTTGACTCCCTGCGTTGTCGCTTCCCAACCTGGGAGGCCGTGCGCGATGCCGAGCCGGAAGCAATCATCTCGGCCATCCGGTTGGCGGGTTTGGCAAACCAGAAAGGTCCGCGCATCCAGGCTGTCTTGAAATCCATCACCGCTGAGCGCGGCAGCCTGGACCTGTCGTTCTTGGAAAACCTGCCACTGGATGAAGCCCACGATTGGTTGACCAAGTTCAAGGGAGTGGGGCCCAAAACGGCGGCCATCGTGTTGCTGTTTTCCCTGGGCCGCCCGGCCTTCCCGGTGGACACCCACATCTACCGGGTCAGTGGGAGGATTGGCCTGCGACCAGAGAAGATGACAGTGGAAGATGCCCATCCTCATCTGGAGAATATATTTCCTCCAGAAACCTATTACACCGCCCACCTGAACATCATCCGGCTGGGACGGGAAATCTGTTCGGCGCGTAAGCCAGATTGCGGGAACTGCCCTTTGCAAGAAATGTGTGATTATGCCAGGCGGGCAACGAAGAAATAACCCTTTATCGGTTCTCTGGGAATCACCGGAAGAGGAAGGAAATTGGGGGTATGGGGCGGGCGAAGCCCGCCCCATACCCCCATATCTTTCCATCCATCACGGCAACTCCCAGAGAGCCCCTACTCTCATCGCGCGCAGCGAAATCCAACGCCTGGGCTGTAATAGAAAGGTGGTGCACTGTTGCGAACCCAGATGCGCAAATCCATATCGTAGGTATCT
>JBFYSM010000384.1:0-3609 GCA_041301605.1 Chloroflexota bacterium
CCCATCAGCCAGACATCCAGCCGCAAGTCATCAGCCAAACCGCGCAGCAGGGTCATGGGAACATGGGTGTGCGCATTGACCAACCCCGGCATGAGCACCCTTCCCTGGCAGTCCACTTCCAGTTCCGCGGCGTATTCCTTCCGGACCTCGGACTCGGGCCCGACAGCCTGGATGCTATCCCCGCGGATGGCTACCGCGCCGGGGAAATACTGCTGTAATTTTTCGTCCATGGTAAGGACAAGTGCGTTCTTCAAAATGACATCAACGGGTTTCGGCATAAGGTCTCCTTGACGGGATTTTACTTGAAATCCGCATTCCAGCCCGGATCATTCATCCGGCGGGAACCACTTTAAGAAGGTTTTCAAAATCCGTACGTTTTGCCAGAAATCGGTGTGGGCGTGGTCGGTAAGTTCGATATCCACCGCGGCGATGCCCTGGCTGGCGGCCCAATCGCTCAGGTTGCCCGTGTACGCGCACCCCGTATCGATGGGCGGATAGGGATAGTCGCTGACAGCCGCGACGGCCTCCGCCAGGCTCAGGGACGGAGGAAAGTCCGGCACGCCCCCGGCAAAGATGCCCAACGCAGCGCTATGATAACTGATCAACGCCTCGATATCATGGAACAGGATGAAGGTCATCAGTGAGACAGTCTCCGGCTCGGAGGCGGGGTACGGGCCAGCACTGACTGGCAATTCATACCAGCAGCCATATTCGGGCCATTCGGCCGCCCAATTGAAGGGCCAGTTCCGGTTCAGATCCACCCCGCTCTCGTTCAGGCGGGCATCGATGCCGCGCCCGCTAGCGGCGCCATCCGGGTTCAGGCTGGGCAGGATATAGAGGGTGATGTCATCCGGGATGACATCCGGGTTCTCATCGATGTACTCGATCAATTCATAAGCCAGGAGCGTCGTGTTGTATTCGTTCCCGCCGTGGATGCCCGCCACGATCAACCGCTCCTTCCCACCCATCCCAAACCGGTAGATCTCGATGGGCCTCCGGCCCTCCGAATACCCGATGGTGATCGGGCCTTCGCTGAAAGGCACGGGGGTGGATGTGACGGTTGGAGTCCACTCCGCTGTGTCCGTCGCCGTCGGCTGGATGGGGGATGGGGTTGCGGTTGCAGATGGGGTCGGGAGATGGGTGTTCGTTACCGGCGCAACCTGCGGCAGGAATGGCGTTGGGGTATCAGTCGGGTGGACGATTTCGGCATGGGCATGCATCGGGCTGCATGCGGCGCTCGCCAAGACCCCAGATAAAAAACACAGCCAGCCAACTTTCAGCACCACCCGCCGCATGAGCGTCAACCTGCCAACCGGCGGAGGATATCCAATGCCATGTTGCAAGCCCAGCGGGGCGCATTCAGCGGGTGGCCGCCATATTGCAGGCGGTGTTCCCGTGGCGCTTCCGGCGTGAGCAGGAAGATTTCCACATCCGTAGATGTGTCGTTCCCCATGACCGATATCGCAACTGCAACATCTGCGCCGGTCTTTTCGCACATCTCGCGCGCAACCTGCTCCAGTGGCCGGGTAATTTGCTCCTGCACATCCGTCCCGGCCAGGATCAGGGATTCGAGTTTCCCAAGCCGGGCTGCCAAAGTGCCCCGCGTGCCAACCTCGACCGATGCAATCTTCCAGCCCCGCTTCTGGATGGCATCCAGGGCTACCTGCTCCAGTTTTTCTTCATCCGCCCCATAGATCGCGTCCCCCAGCCGGTCGCGGGCGGTCTGCTCGACTTCGTGGATCATTTGCAGGGCTTTCGCCTCGGATTCGGCCTTGGCGGCTATCCGCAGGTCGATGATCCCGGAATGGGCGGCCAGACCAACAGTCGGGTTGGAAAACAGTTCCAGGTCGCCGATCCGCTCATCCACCCAGGACTCACCCACACCCCCGATGTGCAGCACACGCACCTTGATCACTTCATGCAAACCAAACCTGCCCTGCAAATATGGGAGCACAGACTGAAGCAATAATGTTTCCATTTCGCGCGGCACGCCCGGCAGGCAGATAATGGCCGATTCCGGCGTTTCGACAATGAAGGCGGGGGCTGTTCCAACCGGGTTCTCCAGTATACGTGCACCCTTGGGCACATAGGCCTGGCGGCGCTGGTTCTCGCCCGGTGTCCTCCCATAGCGCGCCAGGCGGGCGGTAACCTGCGCCCACAGTTCTTCGTGATATTCCAGTTCCACGTTAACGGCCGCAGCAACCGCCTGGCGGGTGGGGTCATCAACCGTGGGACCAAGGCCGCCAGTCGTGATAATGATATCCGCCCGTTGCAAGGCATCCCGGATGGTCTCCACGATCCGGGCATGGTTGTCGCCGATGGTCAAGGTTCGGTAAATGTCCACGCCGTAATCGCGCAAGGTCCGGGCGATGAAACGGGTGTTCGTATCCACCGTTTCGCCCAGCAGGAGTTCGGTCCCGATGGTAATGATCTCAGCAGTTGTCATAACATTCCCAGGAATGATACCCGTCGGCTTGCCTGAACGGGAAGCGCCATCGTACCCACCCCATGGAAAGATTTACACGTGAACGGGCGGATACGCTAACCATCAGGCAGAGAAGGCGGGAGGTTATCGCGAAGCTTTCCGCCCGTAAAGCAATTGCTCTCGAATGCGTAGATCCGTATTACGGATCTTCATCGCCAGGTCCGCCGCCAGGTTATACATCAGCCTGTACCCCAGCCGGGAATCCGTTTCACATAGCATGATGAGTTTTGTGCGAGGAATAACAAGCAAGCGTGTATCTTTATGAATTGCCCGCACGCTGGCAGAACGGAGGCCTTCGTCAACAAGAGCGATCTCCCCAAAGGATTGACCCCGGCGTAAAGTTGCAATGGTCACCTCCCCTTTTGTTACTTCCGGCCCCCCAACCAGAGCCGGATTCACCAGGATATCCACCTCCCCCTGGGCGATGATGTACAGTTCGTTTGAGTTCGTACCTTCTTCAAGGATTGTTTCCCCAGCTGCAAATATACGCTCCTGGCAAATGGTAGCGACCATCTCCAACTGTGTTTCCGAAAACTGGAAGAAAATATCCGCCTGCTTGAAAAAATTCAACAACTCGCTCATCGCTTCACCTCCATTACCAAGAATTTCAGGCAATAAGTGTAGCACTATTGACCAGTTGGTTCAACTTGCTTTGGAAGGGCTTCATCCAGCCACTGGAGGGGATTCACCTGTATCCCATTCGCCCATACCTCCCAATGGAGATGAGGCCCCGTTACGCGACCAGTTTTGCCGATCTTGCCGATCAACTGCCCGGCCGCAACCTGCTCACCCGGACTGACCAGGATCGCTTCCTGGTGCCAAAAGCCGCTATAGATCCCCCAGCCATGATCGATCACGGTTGCATTCCCGCGCACGATCAGCTCACCCGCAAATACAACCACCCCATCCGCCGGGGCATAGATATCAAACGGATGCGCTTCGGAACAGACGCCGTAATCCACGCCAGTATGGAAATAGATATAGTCGCTGTCGTTGTATGAGCGGCGGTTGCCAAAAAAAGATCGCAAGCAGTATTGCTCATCCACGGGCAGTTGGAATATCCCATCCCAGTATTTTTGTGGGGTAGCAGGTTCCGTAATGGCCAACAACTGCTGGTTTTCAGG
>JBFYSM010000407.1:0-2548 GCA_041301605.1 Chloroflexota bacterium
TGTCGGGCCAACTGCTTGGCCAGAAGAAGCAGATGAAATCCATTCTTGAGGAGCACACAATGAAAATTGCAGCAATCACAGACGATGGGAACACCATCAGCCAGCATTTTGGAAGGGCGCCATACTACCTGGTCGTCACGGTCGAAGATGGGAAGATCACCGGCCGCGAACTGCGCGAGAAACTCGGCCATACCCATTTTGTGAACGAGCCCCACCCAGAAGAACAACCCAGCCAGCCGCATGGCATGGACCAGGCCTCGCATAACAAGCACCTGCGCATGGCGCAGGCCATTGCCGACTGTGAAGCCCTGCTATGCCGCGGCATGGGTATGGGAGCCTATGAAAGCATGAAACAGGCCAATATCCGTCCGGTTGTGACCGACATTGCCAATATCGATGAGGCTGTCATGGCGTATGTGGAAGGCCGGATCATCGACCAGGTTGAAAGGTTGCATTGACCCGAGGTGTAAACGATGGCGATGTATGTAGACCCGGTTGTCTGTAACGGCTGCGGGGCATGTGTCGAAACGTGCCCAAATGATGCGATCCGGCTGGTTTCAGGCAAGGCTGTCGTGGATCAGGATAAGTGCGCGGCCTGCGCAGTCTGTGCGGATGCCTGCCCCACCCATGCCATCACGGAAGAAGCTCCTCTGGTTGTAATCCCCGAACCCGTGGAGCCAATTGCGAGGCCTCCCAGGGTTATCGTGCCTGCGCAGCGGCCGGCCCGTGCTCCCTCCCCCTGGTTGGGGACGGCGCTCGCGTTCGTGGGGCGCGAAATTGTCCCGCGTTTGCTGGATGTTTTGGAAAAGCGGTTGCTATCCCCTGCTCAATCACCTGCTGCGTATATCTCATCGACAAGTAAAGAGGATCCGTCTGCGCGACGGGCGATCCGGCAAACGGATGGACAGAAGGTGCGCGGCCCCAAGCGCCGCAGGCGCAGGCACCAAAGGAATCATTTGAATTCACGCAACGAAAGGAGGTGAGAAACATGCCTGGTGGTGATCGAACGGGCCCAATGGGCGCCGGTCCCATGACCGGACGCGGGGCGGGCTATTGTGGTGACCAAAATGCACCTGGATATGCCCAACCCGGTAACCGCCTCGGCCTTGCTTTCCGGCGCGGCTTTGGCGGTGGTCGAAGAGGTTGGTGCCATCGCTACTATGCCACGGGTTTTCCCGGCTGGCAGCGGGCGAGTGCATCCCCTGCTCCGACACAGGAACAGAACCTGGCCTGGCTCAATCAGGAAGCGAGTCGGCTCAAGGAACAACTGGATGTGGTCAGTCAACGCATCGATGAGATCAAGAAGAATTTAGAGAAAGAGAATTAGATGGATCGCGGCAGGTTGCACGATGAACGTGCGCTTGCCGCAGGAAAGGAGATCAATATGATGGAGAGATTATTCAGGGGTAGAGGGGGAGGTCAAGGCAGTGGCCAGGGACGCGGGCAGGGCCGGGGCGGGGGAGCAGGCCAGGGTGGAGGTCGCGGCCGGGGAGGCGGCAACAAGCCCGGCTCTGGTCCGGGTGGGAATTGCATCTGCCCGAAGTGTGGCAAACGCGTTCCCCATGTGGCCGGAACGCGCTGCTATGACCAGGTTTGCCCGGAGTGTGGGACACGCATGGTGCGCGAGTAAACAAAGATGAAGATTATCCTGTCAACAACATCGCCGGGGCTGGATGCGGATATCGATCCTCGTTTTGGCCGCGGTGCCTACCTGCTTGTGGTGGATACCGATACCATGCAAACAGAAGGCCATCCCAACCCGGGTGTTAATGCATCTGGTGGTGCGGGTATCCAGGCCGCCCAATTCGTAGTCGACCAGAAAGTGGAAGCGGTCATCAGTGGAGACTTTGGCCCAAATGCCTTCGATGCACTCCAGGCGGCAGGCATCTCCATGTACCTGTATGGCAACTGCCGCACTGCCCGTGAAGCGGTTGAGCGCTTCCGGGCCGGCAAACTGCAATCGGTCGGTGCGCCAACCCAGCGCGGGCATCACGGCTGATCCATGCGCATCGCGGTTGCCAGCGGCAAGGGCGGAACCGGCAAGACCACCATTGCAACCAGCCTGGCCTTGTGCCTGGCTCAGGGTCATTCCGCCCTGCCGCCCATCTTCGTCGATTGTGACGTGGAGGCGCCCAACGCCCACCTGTTCCTGGAACCATCCCTGGAACAGCGCCAGCCGGTCGGCATCCTGATTCCGGTTGTGGACGAGGCGCGCTGCACCCACTGCGGCAAATGTGCCGAAGTGTGTGCCTACCACGCCATTGCCGTGTTGGGGGAGAAGACGCTTGTCTTCCCGCAGTTGTGCCATGGCTGCGGCTCCTGCACTGCGCTTTGTCCTGAAGATGCGATCTCGGAAACGCCGGATCGCATTGGTGTGATTGAGCGTGGCCCGGCGCGGCATGGGATCGATTTCCGGCGTGGGCTCCTGGATGTTGGCAAGCCGATGGCCGTCCCGATCATCCGGGAGCTCCAGAAGCAGATCGCTCCCCTTCCCAATCAGACGGTCATCCTGGATGCGCCGCCCGGTACTTCCTGCCCGGTCGTGGCA